>JAFYWH010000068.1 GCA_017558175.1 Bacteroidaceae bacterium | reverse complement strand
TACGCTCCATGTATCAACCACGGTTTGAAGGCAGGTATGGGTAAATCTCAAGCTGAGGAGGCGAAGGCTGTTGAGTGCGGTTACTGGCACTTGTGGCGTTACAACCCAGCTCTCGAAGAAGAAGGCAAGAACCCATTCACACTCGACTCTAAGGAACCGAAGTGGGAAGGTTTCCAAGACTTCTTGAAGGGTGAAGTTCGTTTCGCATCAGTAATGAAGCAATTCCCAGCTGAAGCTGAAGGCTTGTTCAACGCTTGCGAAGAAATGGCTAAGAGAAGATATCAAAGCTATGTTCGCATGACTAAGATGGATTGGTCTAACGAATAATCTCATTTGATTAGATAATAAATGAATGGCGGCTCTCTTGCGAGGGTCGCCATTTTTTTGTTGACAGATTATTGTATAAAGAATAACTCTTATCTGAAAGAGATTTTGTACATTTGCGGTTGGATAGAGAGAATACTTAGGCGAACAACAATCGGAAGATTTTTTAATTGCCTTTCAAATTATAAAAAACATGAGTCATAGTATTGTACCCTAACCACAATAATATAGTACCCATGAGGTATTTCAGGGTATAAGAAAAATTACAATATTAAATTATGAGGTCTGTAAAATGAACTATGTAATACAATATTTATCCGCTCCAAACTCACAAGGCGAGGAGTGTTCAGCAGCAAGAGGTAGAAACTGCCCTCTATCCTAACAGATGAAATGAAAGAAATAATTTCATTGGTCGGAAAACAAGTAGGAAGAAGTCTACTTCGTTTTCCGACCACTCAGCATTATGATCTATAGCCCCAGAATCATCACAATCTACGCAATTCATCCATCATGGCAGGACGACGCTTGTACCTTTCCCTAAATTCTTTCACTAAGTCTCCAACAATGGTTTCCCCTCCTTTGAAGCGTTTCATGAAATGCAACATTTCTGCAATTCGCACATAATGATTACGCCCCATGTTCCTTTCGGCATAGTCACGGATATCAATGGAAAATGTCACCAACAAAGAAGGTGCGTAACTTGAAGGCAACTTAAGTCCATATTTCTTAATCAGATCCAAACGATTAAAACGATTGGCATTATATATAAAGGTATAAAGTTGCTCAAAATCGTTTTCTTCCACATAAATATCCGGAAGGATTTGATCGATTCCATAAGGAGAAGAAGCTTTCGTATCTTCTATTAGTTTGTTTAAGAAAAGACGCCATTCGGAAGCATCGACCAATCTTTTCAGCTTATAATAATACTCCAGACTTCCTCCATCACGCACAAACATCAAACGATTGCAGGCCAACAAGGAAGACTTGTCGTCCATCTTTTCATAAATGCCAATCTTCTTCTGTATCCAACTTAACTCCGTACCCACATGATCTTCTTCCTTTGCCACCCGTATTCCTTGGTCAAGCATCCGCAAGGCTTCCTTGTATTGTTTTACATCGATAAGTCTGTCCACTTCACGTTCACGTATTTCCGGCAAATAAAGATATGTACTGACCACCTCCCGAAGCTCATCTTCCCTATTCAATCTTTGAAGGATGGCTATTTTCTCGTTTACGTATTTATACAAATCATAAGATGATGCACGTTCATCCAATATCTCATCAAGCAGTTTCAAAGCATCCTCCGGCGACTGGACATTCACGTTTACTTGCATCATCAAATCCTTCATGTCAAAATACTCATAATCCCGATAGACTTCATAAGAAGTCAACTTGCGAAGCTCTTCTAGCAATTGGAGTTTTCTGTCCGCCGAAACAGAAGCGTGCCGAGAAGCTTCCAACAACAAGTCACCAGCCAATTCACACACATCATAGACATCGGTATTTTCATCATACATCAAACTGTCATCATAATATACACCCAACATCTGAAAGAATTTGACTGATGCATCAATAGCAGGTGTAGCACTACCAGACTTCATCAGGACTGTCACTTCTTCGAACAAACGACGCATTTTGGCAAAAGCCTTGTCCCAATCCATAATCTCATAATCATCGTAACGACGCCAACGGCCACCGATACTTTTGGTCGATGTTTTGAAAATGTTTTCCACTTCTTTCCCGTAGTCTCTTTCACTGGCAATGGCATATCTAAGTTTCAAATATGCAATCAATTCATCCTTCAACTCTTGATTCAGACGTATTTTCTCTTGTACAAAACTTTGATAATCATCCGGTTTGGCACGTTTCATCAGTTCTTCCAAACTCACTTCTTGAGGTTGAGCTTTTGTTACAACAGCAACCTTTTTCTTCTTTACGGAAAAAGCTGATTTGCCTTGTTTTTCCAATTTGTCCCGAACTGCCAATACCACAGCCACTACATGTTTACAGATATCACCATAATCATACGGACAATCGCATGACCACGACTCCACTTCCCTACCATTCAAAGAAAGTTCTACCCGATAGTCCATTGAACCTTCAACGGTAGCTTCCCATTCTCCAGGAGTCACTTCCTCTAAATCAACAACTCCCCCTTCGTCATAATAATCCATCCCCCTCTGCCATATCTTGAAAGGAACATGGTGCTCAAAATTATCTAATGTTATATTCATTCTGACTTTTTTGTTTTGTCCGGTAAAAATACAAGAAAATCATGACTTAAGTATAGGATAAACTCACAAAAATTTTGCCCATTTCCCTAAACATCCTTACCTTTGAAGAAACAATCAAAACAAGCATACTATGGATAAAATTTCAAACTCTATCCTCACCGTAGAAATTTCTGAGCATGGAGCCGAACTTCAGAGCATCAAAAAGAATGGTAAGGAATATTTGTGGCAAGGCGATGCCAAGTTCTGGGGACGCCGTTCACCGGTATTGTTCCCGAATGTAGGACGTGTATGGGAAGACAAATACCGCCACATGGGCAATACTTACGAAATCGGTCAGCACGGCTTTGCCCGCGACATGGATTTCCAAGTGACTTACAAGGATGATGACGGCATCGTGTATTGGTTGGAAAGTACACCGGACACTTTAGGTAAGTTCCCTTTCCCTTTCCGATTGATGATCGGATACTTGCTCGATGGCAATAAGATTACCGTAAAATGGCGTGTAGAAAACATGGGCGCTATGGATATGTATTTCCAAATCGGTGCACATCCTGCATTCTACTTCCCTAACTTTGACCCATCGACCGACGAACGTTGTTATTTCGCTTTCGACAACAACAAGGATTTGAAGTACATCTGCCCTGTAGAGAAGGGTTGTGTTTCTCCTGAACTCCATTCATTGGAATTGAACGAAGAAGGCTTGATGCCTGTGGATGTGCATACGTTTGATTGCGATACTTACATCTTCGAAAATAAGCAGTTGAAGAAGGTATCTTTGCTTACCAAGGACAAGAAGCCTTATGTAACATTGAAATTCGATGCTCCGTTGGTAGCTCTTTGGGCTCCTACTAAGCCAAAACCTGATTGCCCATTCGTTTGTATCGAACCGTGGTATGGCCGTTGCGATAAGGTAGGTTTTGAAGGAGATCTCGAAGAACGTGAATGGATTCAGAAACTCGGTTCGCGTGAAGCGTTTGATGTAAGCTACGATATTATTATTGAAGAATAGTTTTTCATTTTTCTTTTGTACGAACAAAAGAAAAACGAAACAAAAAGAAAATTCGCCGGCTCCCGTTACGAAGCTAAAAAATGGAGGTTTTTCCTAAACGAAAAGAACTCGCTTCGCTCAAACAACTTTTCGTTCTTTACGGAAAAATCTCTATTTTTCTTCACGCTTCTCCACTAAATGCCGGAACTAACCATACGAATCAGACTTGAATATCCGGCCTCACTTTTTGAACGTTAAGCGAAGGTGCTTTTCGGAACGTAAAAAACAAAAAGCTGTCTGAGCGAAGCGAGTTCTTTTTGTTTAGTGTAGAAAAGTGCCGGAGTAGTTCAAAAAGTGTAGACGGCAGTCTTTCTTTTTTGTTACTTTTTTTCTTTCTGGTGTCAAAAAGAAAAAAGTAAGATCAACGACTTCCCAAATAAAGGAACACCATACCTATTAATATAAGGAGCAAATCGAATGCCTTACTCTTGATATTCTTTTCCTTCACAACCAATGCTCCAAACAAGAAAGTAACCAAGACACTACCTCGCCGAATCATCGAGACAATGGAAATCATGGCGTCATCCAAACTCAGTGCATAAAAATAGACGAAATCGGCAGCTGAAAGAAAGATAGGGATAAAGATAATAGTCCACCGCCATTGGAAAGGTGTCGTGTTCTTTCTTTTCGGCCACCAAAGCAAGAGAAGCACTACTCCCATCATCAGACATTGGTAGAGATTATACCACGACTGAACAACCATCCGGTCCAACCCGATTCCCCCTTGTGTAACAGGAGCCATGAGGTATTTATCGTACAAGCCACTGACGGCTCCCAAAACCGCAGCTCCCATAATCGCAAAAATCCACCGATTGTGTGCGAAATCAATGCCCTCTTTCTTTCCACTACGGCTCAACAAGAAAAGCGAAAGGATAGCCAGCAACACTCCAATCCATTGGTAAAGATTCAATCGTTCGCCGAATACGAGCATCGCCCCTATCAACACCATGACCGGACGAGTAGCATTGATCGGCCCAATGAAAGTGATAGGCAGATGCTTGATTCCAAAATATCCCAATATCCAGGACGAGAGCACGATGCAAGCCTTCAAGACTATATGCCCGTGCGATTCCCATCCCACCATAGGAACATGAAACATCGATCCCTCCATCAACGAACCTCCAAAAGCAGAAAGCACTATGAAAGGCAGAAATATCAAACTACAGAACAAAGTGTTCAAAAAAAGTACTGGAATCACGGCATTGCCATTGAGCGATTGTTTCTTGAACACGTCATAACATCCCAGCAAAGCAGCCGAGAGAAAAGCGAGAAGTAACCACATATCTTTTTACCTTTATATAATATAACACAAAGGTACGCTTTTTTCTTGCATGATTCAAATGCTATATGTACTTTTGGGAAAAATGAATGTCCATGAACGAAAACGTACTTGCTAAACTGAAGATTCTGGCCGAATCGGCCAAATACGATGTTTCCTGCTCCAGTAGCGGAACTGTTCGCCGTAACCAAGCAGGTACGCTGGGAAATACCGTGGGTGGCATCGGTATCTGCCATAGCTTTGCCGAAGACGGACGATGCATCTCTCTGCTGAAAGTCATGCTCACAAATGTATGTATTTATGATTGCGCCTATTGCATCAACCGACGAAGCAATGACATCCCCCGTGCAACTCTTTCCGTAAGCGAACTGGTCGATCTGACCATCGAATTCTATCGTCGCAACTACATTGAAGGCTTGTTTCTCAGTTCAGGAGTGGTCCGTAATCCCGACTATACCATGGAACGATTGGTACGTGTGGCTAAGGACCTTCGCACCATTCATAAGTTCAACGGATACATCCATCTGAAGAGCATTCCCGGAGCCAGTCGAGAGTTGGTGAACGAAGCAGGACTTTATGCCGACCGCATGAGCGTGAACATCGAAATCCCGAAAGAAGAAAACTTGAAACTCCTGGCTCCTGAAAAGGACCACCAGAGTGTCTATCAACCGATGCGATACATCCAGCAAGGCGTTCTTACCAACAAGGAAGACCGGAAGAAATTCCGGAACGCCCCCCGTTTTGTCCCTGCCGGACAAAGCACACAGATGATTGTAGGAGCCACATCGGAATCGGACAAGGACATCCTCTTTCTATCGAATGCCCTCTACCAGCACCCCACCATGCGACGGGTATATTATTCGGGCTATGTGGCCGTGAACACCTACGACAAGCGCCTACCAGCTCTGAAGCAACCTCCCCTCGTTCGTGAGAACCGGTTGTATCAGGCCGATTGGCTCTTGCGTTTCTACCAGTTCAAGGTGGACGAAATAGTGGATGATGCCTTCCCTAACCTTGACCTTGAAGTCGACCCGAAGTTGAGTTGGGCCCTCCGTCATCCCGAGCATTTCCCAGTGGACATCAATCGGGCAGACTATGAAATGATTCTCCGAGTACCGGGCATCGGAGTCAAATCGGCACGCCTCATTGTAGTTTCCCGACGATTCTCCAAGCTTGGTTTCTATGAACTCAAGAAAATCGGAGTGGTGATGAAGAAAGCACAATACTTCATCACATGCAGTGAATTGCCTGTCCGCACGGTGAATGAACTCACCCCAATGGGAGTACGGAAGCTTCTCCTCCCTACCCCTAAGAAACGGAAGTCAGACGACAGGCAATTGGTTTTGAATTTTGAAGAAAACACACCATGACCATCTTCATCTACGACCATACTTTCGACGGATTGTTGACCTGTCTTTTCGAAGTCTACAACCGGAAGACCTTCCCCGACTTGCTCTTGAAAGACGGAGAACCACTACCTCTATTTATTGATGAAGTGATAAACATTGAAACGTTCGAAGAAAAACACTTCCGTGTCTGGAAAGGATTGCGGAAACGCCTTTCTGCAAGCGCCTTGTCCAACCTCACGTATGGCTGGCTATCCGAACTTCCCGGCATCGACCTTCTGCTCCTTCGCTACATGAAGAAGGTCTTTGATTCTCCCATCTCCATCGAAACGAATTTTGCCGATGCGGATGTGCTCGAACTTTCCAAAGTCTGGAAAAAGGTGAACAACGAACGTCACCGGCTCCTGCAATTTGTCCGCTTCCAGAAAGCCAGCGACGGCACCTTTTTTGCTCCCGTCGAACCTCTATACAATGTATTGCCACTAACCATACGTCACTTCCGCGACCGGTTTGCCGACCAGCCATGGCTCATCTATGACATCAAGCGGAAATATGGCTTTTATTACAACTTGAAGTCTGTAGAAGAAGTTACTTTCGAAGACGAAACGCAAGCCCATCTCATTACGGGTATCCTGCAAGAAGACTTGATAGCCAAAGACGAGAAACTGTTCCAAGAGCTTTGGAAAACTTATTTCAAGGCCATCTGTATCAAGGAGCGGCTGAACCCAAGAAAGCACAAACAGGACATGCCTATACGTTACTGGAAATTGCTGACAGAGAAACAAGAATAATGCTATTTAACTTCTTTTTGCAAAAAAGTGACTCCTTTTTGCTTTTATTTGAAATATAAATGTTACTTTTGGCGCAATTTTAAAAAAGAGAACAAAAAAAATTATACTTATGAGTAATGTAAAATTTTACAAAGGTGGCGACATGCCCCTCGAATTGCACAAAGTAAGAGTAGTGCAAAAACTTCACCTCGTACCTATTGAACGTCGTATGGAAGCTTTGAAAGAAGGCGGTTTCAATACTTTCCGTTTGAGCACTCTCGACGTTTACCTCGATATGTTGACAGATAGTGGTGTGAACGCAATGAGCGACAATCAGGTAGCAGCTATGATGCATGCTGACGACGCTTACGCAGGTTCACAATCATTCATCCGCTTGCAGAAGGCCGTAGAAGATGTAATGGGCAAGAAGTACTTGTTGCCTGCTCACCAAGGCCGTGCTTGTGAAAACATCTTGGCAAAGGCATTCATCAAGAAGGGTCAAGTAGTTCCAATGAACTACCACTTTACAACAACCTTGGCTCACGTTCAAGAAATGGGCGCTCGTGTAGCAGAATTGTACTACGACCGTGCAATGGAACTCAAGAGCGACTATCCGTTCAAGGGTAACATGAACATCGAAAAGTTGGAAGAACTCATCTTGACTGAAGGTAAGGAAAACATCCCTTACATCCGTATGGAAGCTTCTACTAACTTGATCGGTGGTCAGCCATTCTCTATGGCTAACTTGATGGACGTTCGCCGTATCGCTGATAAGTATGGTATCATGCTCGTACTCGACGCATCTTTGTTGGGCGAAAATGCTTACCTCATCAAGCAGCGCGAAGACAAGTGGAAGGAAAATTCTTTGGGCGAAATCTTGAAGATGATGACTGGTTTGGCAGACATCGTTTACTTCTCTGCTCGTAAGTTGACTTCTTCTCGTGGTGGTGGTATCTGTACTAACCAACGTGAACTTTACCAAAAGATGGAAGCCCTCATTCCTTTGTTCGAAGGTTTCTTGACTTACGGTGGTATCTCTGTACGCGAAATCGAAGCGATGACAGTAGGTATGTACGAAACTTTGGATGAAACAGCTATCAGCCAGAGCCCTGAATTCATCAAGTACTTGGTAACTGAAATGGAAAAGCGCGGCATTCCTTGTGTAACCCCTCCGGGTGTGCTTGGTGCTCACGTGAACGCTATGGAATTCTGTAGCCACATTCCACAAGACCAATATCCTGCAGGTGCATTGGCAGCAGCGTTCTACCTCATCTCAGGTGTTCGTGGTATGGAACGTGGTACAGTATCAAGTACTCGTGACGAAAACGGCAATGAAATCCCGGCAGACGTTGAATTGCTCCGTTTGGCTGTTCCTCGCCGTGTGTTCACATTGTCACAAATCAATTATGTAATCGACCGTATGCACTGGTTGTATGACAACCGTCACCTCATCGGTGGTTTGAAGTTCGTTTACGAACCGAAGGTGCTCCGCTTCTTCATGGGTGGTCTCGAGCCAACAAGCAACTGGCCAAACCGCTTGATGGAAAAGTTCCGCGAAGATTTCGGCGACAGCTTGTAATCAAGAATAACTGAAACTATAAATAAAGAAGCTGAAAGGAGAGTAATCTGCTTTCAGCTTTTCTTTTATGCATAGATTAGTTCCAACCAATTCCAGAGAGTGGAACTAAAATTCCCAGCTAATGGAACTTCCGGTTCCACTGGCTGGGAAAAACTGTTCCATCTAATGGAACAACTCTATGCTTTTAGTCTCATTCCTTGAACTTCACTACCATCAGCACCGGATTATCGTCTTCCTTCAAGCCTTCGGCAATGGTCTTGAGCTCTCCACTCAGTTCGCCAGCTTCGAGGGCTTCGATGAGTTTAAAAGCTTCCAACTTTAGATAAGCGGAATGAGCATCACAACCATTGAAAGTAAGTTTATCACAATCCAATGCCTGATAATCTTGATTCTTGAAAACCGAGACGTAGCTTTCTTCCGTTTCTTTATTATACATCAACTTCTTGGTCTTATTATCGTTCGAATAAATCATATCTCCTACGGTGTTAGTATCATCAACCACCTTGGCCTGAAGACGAAGGTAATAATGATGAGGCATGATTCCTTGAAGATACAACAAATACTTCTCACCTTCATTTTGAACAGAAGGTGTACGTACAATGAAAGGTTCATGTTTATCACCCACTAAACGATAAATGGTATCCGAAGCCACTTCGCTTACATACACTTCATTATTCAGTCGAGTCAATGCGGGTGTAGGAATCACTAAAGAAACATGTCTATCCCCTAAACGAGCCTTTATCTCTATATTCGTATGGTAATGATTCTGCAAAGAAAGACTATCCACCTTACCATCTTCCAATGACAAGCGGACAACCGGACAATACGGCTCTATCTTACCATCTCTGACCTTGCCTTGATATTCCCTATACAAAACAAGATGACCTTGATTGTTATTCAACAAATCATGTTGACGAATGGTAACATCGATTTTGAATTGGTGCTTATATGTCCCATCCAATGAATAAACAAGCACCGCTTTCTGAGAATCATCGTGTACATAAATTTCCTTACGTTCCCAATCGACATCCGTATAATAGAGATAACGATATTCTCCCGGTCCTTCGCCTTTTTTATCAAGGATAGAACGTAACTTACCATCAGAATTAAAAATATATACCTTATTATCGCTCACACATACTATACCCTTTGAAGACAAGGCTTCTACCTGTGCACCTTCATCCAACAATACCTCATCCGTCGTCTCCAAAGGAATGTAACTCACTTCTGCTATATCTTGCAAGCAAATCTCCTTTTCAGGATAGTCGGCATTCATATCTATCTGCGGAATGGCAGATGTCTTTTGGTTGGCATCGCCACAACCTGTGGCGAGCAAAGCGAGCATCAAGGCTGCGCTATAGAATAGTCTTTTCATTGTTTATAGGGTTTAAAGAAACAATTCTTCCGGATATCCTACATCCACCAAGAAGAGTGCATGTCCCGGCACGGAGCTACCTGCCGAACAACGGTCTTTCTTTTCAATGACTTGACGGAAGCCTTCGAGAGTCATCTTGCCACGACCTACCTCTACAAGTGTACCCACTACGGCACGCACCATGTTGCGAAGGAAGCGGTCGGCTTGAATGGTAAACACCCATTCGTGCTCGTTTACTTGTGTCCACTCGGCATGCATGATCTTGCAATTGTTGGTCTTCACATCGGTGTGGAGCTTGCTGAAGCTGGTGAAGTCGATGTATTCAAAGAGAATCTTCGCAGCCTCGTTCATCTTTGCAAAGTCAAGGGTATTGAACAATCGCCATGCATAGTGACGATTGAACGGCTCCTTGCGAGTAGTGACATAATATTTATAGGTACGATAAGTGGCATCAAAACGAGCATGAGCATCGGCCTTCACCTTCTTTACATCGTACACCGCAATGTCATGTGGAAGCAAACGGTTGAGTTTGTCCGTCACCGTCTTGCCATCCAGCTCTGCATCGTAGTCGAAATGGGCAATCATGAGTTTGGCATGCACACCGGCATCGGTACGACCGGCACCTACCACTTCGATGTCCTTACGCAAGAAAGTGGAAAGTGCCTTCATAAGCATTTCCTGCACACTGGCACCATTCGGTTGAATCTGCCAACCATGATAGTTGGTACCATCGTAAGCCAAATAAATAAAGTATCTCATCGGGCAGTAATATGGAAGCAAGCTTGCTTCAATTCATACTTCACATAGCACATCTCCTTCTTTTTCAAATCGCGAAGCACTTCGGAAAGGACAAGTTTCAACGTATCGGCACGCACGTCTTGCATAGGGCGACCATCCGGATCTTCTACCTTGAAGAAACGCTTGTAAGTTATATCGAAAGTGGTACCATAAACATGTGCCGAGTTCTTCGATGCATTGGTATTACGTTGTCCCAATCGCTTCACATCGTCGTTGGTACGAAGCACGGAAGTCACGATAACTTGATTCGGATTCAAACCCTTGCTTTCCAAAGAGTCGAGGAAATTAGCGCCAATGCTATCGAGCAATGCACTGGCCTTTGGAACCAAGAAAGGAATGGAGTGTGTCAGGGAATCGACTTGATAGAATTCGCCACTCTTGATTTCCACCACCTTGTTTCCCAGCCTTTCGGCCGCCTCACGATTCTGCAAAGGTTTCACTCCAATCTTCTTGGCAGCAGCCAAATGTGTATCGTTCAAATCGCCGAAGCTTCGTTTGTAACTGATGACTCCCTTGATATTACGAGGTTCGTTCATCTTCATCGACATATCCTTTTCTTTACAAGCTGCCAATGCGCTCAAAAGGAAGAATGCCATGGATATTGTATAGATTATTTTTTTCATTCGTTGTGTTATATTTTAATAATAAGTGGCAAAGATAACCGAAAATCCATTATATCGGAAAAAATATCATGAAATTAATTACAGATAAAAGTGTAAACAATGAAAACCTTTCATTAAATTTGCACTCTAATCTAACCGTACGTGAGTATCTTATTGAAATAAATGATAGAAAAACATATAGTTTTAGAGGACATTGATCCGGTGATATTTTATGGCGTGAACAATGCCAACATACAAATGATTAAGGCTTTGTATCCGAAGCTTCGCATCGTAGCACGCGGAAATATCATAAAAGTAATGGGTGGCGAAGAGGAAATGTGTGCATTCGAAGAAAGCATCATCGCCCTCGAAAAGCATTGTGCAAAATACAACTCGTTGAAGGAAGAGGTGATTCTGGACATCGTGAAAGGCAAAACTCCACAGATGGAGAAAGCGAGCGACACGATTGTGTTCAGCGTAACCGGCAAGCCGATTGTACCCCGTAGCGAGAACCAGCTGAAATTGGTGAAGGAGTACGAAAAGAACGACATGATATTTGCCATCGGTCCTGCCGGTTCGGGCAAGACTTATACGGCCATTGCCTTGGCGGTCCGTTCGTTGAAGAACAAGGAAATCAAGAAGATTATCCTGAGCCGTCCGGCGGTAGAAGCAGGCGAAAAGCTCGGTTTCCTTCCAGGCGACATGAAGGACAAGATTGATCCGTACTTGCAACCATTGTACGATGCCTTGCAAGACATGATTCCGGCAGCCAAGCTGAAGGAATACATGGAACTGAACATCATTCAGATTGCTCCATTGGCATTCATGCGTGGACGTACCTTGAACGATGCAGTAGTGATTCTCGACGAAGCTCAGAACACCACTACCCAACAGATCAAGATGTTCCTCACCCGTATGGGGATGAACACGAAGATGATCGTTACAGGCGACATGACTCAGATTGACCTTCCGGCATCGCAGAAGTCAGGTCTCGTACAAGCCATGCATATCCTGAAAGGGGTACAAGGCATCAGCTTCATCGAACTGAACAAGAAGGACATCGTCCGCCACAAGCTCGTGACCCGCATCGTTGAGGCTTACGAGAAATTCGAAGAGAAACAAAAGGAAGAACGCGCCGACGTTTCAAAAAAACAACGGGACGTTTTGCCTCAAACATAAAGACGTTTAAATAAAAACATATACAAGTTATGAGTAAAGCATTAACAGCTACTGAATTTAACTTTCCTGGTCAGAAGAGCGTGTACCACGGTAAAGTACGTGATGTTTACAACATCAATGATGAAAAGTTAGTGATGGTCGCTACCGACCGTATCTCAGCATTCGACGTAGTGCTCCCAAAGGGCATTCCTTACAAGGGACAAATGTTGAACCAAATCGCAGCCAAGTTCTTGGATGCTACTACTGATATCTGCCCGAACTGGAAGCTCGCTACACCAGACCCTATGGTTACTGTAGGTGTAATGTGCCAAGGTTTCCCTGTGGAAATGATTGTACGCGGATACCTTTGCGGTTCTGCATGGCGTGCTTACAAGAGCGGTGTACGCGAAATCTGCGGTGTGAAGTTGCCGGAAGGAATGCGTGAAAACGAAAAGTTCCCTACTCCAATCATCACTCCGACTACCAAGGCTGAAATGGGCTTGCACGACGAAGACATCTCGAAGGAAGAAATCTTGAAGCAAGGCTTGGCTACTCCGGAAGAATACGAAACACTCGAAAAGTACACATTGGCCTTGTTCGAAAGAGGTACTCAGATTGCTGCTGAACGTGGCTTGATCCTCGTTGACACCAAGTACGAATTCGGTAAGCACAACGGCACTATCTACTTGATGGACGAAATCCACACTCCAGACTCAAGCCGTTACTTCTACGCAGAAGGCTACCAGGAACGTTTCGAAAAGGGCGAAGCACAGAAGCAGCTCTCTAAGGAATTCGTTCGCGAATGGTTGATGGACAATGGTTTCCAAGGCAAGGAAGGTCAGCAAGTTCCTGAAATGACCGACGAAATCGTAGACTCTATCAGCGAACGCTACATGGAGTTGTTCGAAAGCATCACTGGCGAAAAGTTCGTGAAGGCAGACGTGGACAGCATCGCTGAACGCATTGAAAAGAACGTAACTGAATATTTGAAGTAATATGACCAATTACCCACAAGAAAGCATCAAACCTTACAACGAGGACGAAAAGAAAAGTGTACAGGTAGAGCGCATGTTCGACAACATCGCCCCGGCCTACGACCAACTGAACCATACCCTCTCATGGGGCATCGACAAGAGTTGGCGAAAGAAAGCCATCAACTGGCTCAAGCCTTTCCAGCCTCAGCGCATGATGGACGTGGCCACCGGCACCGGTGACTTCGCCATCCAAGCTTGCCGTGTGCTCAATCCGAAAGAATTGACAGGCACCGACATCAGCGAAGGCATGATGAACGTGGGACGTCAGAAAGTAAAAGATGCAGGATTGGAGGGCCGTATCTCCTTCGCCAAGGAGGATTGTACCGCCCTCACCTTTCCTGACAATCGCTTCGATGCCATCACCGTGGCTTTCGGTGTGCGCAACTTCGAAGACCTCGACAAGGGACTGAGAGAAATGCATCGTGTGCTCGACGCCAACGGAAAGCTCGTCATCCTCGAACTATCCGAACCCGATTGGTTCCCGATGAAGCAACTCTACGCCCTTTATTCTAAAGTAGTTATCCCTACATTGGGTAAACTCTTGTCAAAGGACCGCAGTGCCTATACTTACTTGCCTCAATCCATCAAAGCCTTCCCACAAGGAGAAGTCATGAAGGAAATCATCTTGAAGGCCGGTTTCAGCGAAGCCAACTTCAAGCGTCTCACCTTAGGCATCTGCACGCTATATACCGCAACTAAATAACTAAAAGAAATTATCCTTATGAATAAATTCGGTTTGATAGGCTATCCGCTTGGACATTCGTTTTCAAAGAACTTCTTCAACCAGAAGTTCCAGTCCGAGAACATCGATGCCGAATATGTCAACTTCGAAATCCCCACCATCAACGAATTGCCTAACATCCTGTTGAGCAATCCGGACTTGGCGGGTCTGAATGTAACCATTCCTTACAAGGAACAAGTTATTCCTTATTTGGATGAGCTGGATGCTGATGCCAAGGCCATCGGTGCGGTGAATGTCATCAAGATTCGCAAACAAAAAGGAAAGTTGAAGCTCATCGGCTACAATTCAGACATCATCGGCTTTACCGATTCCATCGAACCATTGTTGGAAGTCCACCACAAGAAAGCGTTGATTTTAGGAACCGGAGGAGCTTCCAAGGCCGTTTATCACGGATTGAAGAAACTCGGATTGGAAGCCAAGTTCGTATCCCGCAAACCGCATGAAGGAATGTTCACTTACGAAGACCTTACTCCGGAAGTGATGAACGAATACAAAGTCATCGTGAACTGCACTCCGGTAGGCATGTATCCTCGTGCCAATGAGTATCCGAATATCCCTTACGAATGCATTACCCCCCAACACCTGTTGTACGATTTGCTCTACAATCCGGACACTACCCTCTTCATGAAGAAAGGTGCCGACAAGGGAGCCGTAACAAAAAACGGTTTGGAAATGTTATTGTTACAGGCATTTGCCGCTTGGGACATTTGGAACGAATAAAAAAGAATGCTACATAACAAGATATTAAAGATTACAAGTATAAGCATAATTGTTTTGGTTGCCATTTTGTGGGCAGCCAGTACTTTTATGCTCAAATTTGCCCTTAGTCCGGTGAACTCCGGCAAGGACTTGCCAAGTTCTTGGACATACATGTTCGAGAACTATCCCGAACTGGAAGCATGGACAGACAGTCTTCAACAAGCCAATGCCTTGAAAGATACCTTTATCTATGCTCCCGACGGAATCCGCCTTCATGCCTACTATGTAGCAGCCCCTTCCCCAACCTCGAAGACCGCCGTCATCGTGCATGGATATACCGACAATGCCATCCGCATGATGATGATCGGTTACCTATACAACCATAGCTTAGGATACAACATCCTCTTGCCCGACTTGCGATATAGCGGACTGAGCGAAGGCGATGCTTTCCAGATGGGATGGCTCGACCGGAAGGATGTGATGCAATGGATGGATATGGCTCATCATATCTATGGTGATAGCACCCAAATGGTAGTACATGGAATCTCGATGGGTGGAGCAACCACCATGATGGTATCCGGCGAACCACAACCCGACTATGTAAAATGCTTCGTCGACGATTGTGGCTATACCTCCGTATGGGACCAGTTCAGCAAGGAATTGAAAGAAGATTTCGGTTTGCCTGCTTTTCCTATTTTATATACCTCGAGTTGGCTATGCCATCTGACCAAAAGATGGAGCTTCACCGAAGCATCTTCCTTGGAACAAGTGAAGAAATGCCAGTTGCCCATGCTCTTCATCCATGGAGAGAAAGACGACTATGTGCAGACCTGGATGGTATATGACCTCTACGAAGCGAAGCCTCAACCCAAAGAAATCTGGACGGTGCCTAATGCCGACCATGCCACTTCCTACAAGTTGAACAAGCAGGAATACACCGAAAGAGTGAAACAATTTACAGACAAATACATCCGATGAGAAAATTATTTTTGATATGTTCACTCCTATGCTTGTTGGGCAACACTTCCCTACAAGCCAAGGAATACACCATTAAGGAAATTCCGATGGTGCATCTGCAAGACCGTACCCGCTATGTGAGCAATCCCGATGGTATCCTTTCCGAATCGGCTGTATCCACCATGGACCAGATACTTTACCAGCTGGAGCAAAACACAGGCATCCAAACTTTGGTCGTGGCCGTTACAGGTATTGAGGGAGGCGATTGCTTTGACTTCGCCTACCGACTCGGTAAGGAAATGGGCGTGGGTCAGAAAGAACGTGACAATGGTTTGGTCATCCTCCTTTCTACCGACGAGCGATGCATCCAGTTCGCTACCGGATACGGGTTGGAAGGAGTCTTGCCCGATGCCATCTGCAAGCGCATCCAGAGCCGGTACATGGTAGAACCCTTCGGCAAGGGCGATTGGGATACCGGTATGGTAGAAGGCATCCGTGCCGTAAATGGTTACTTAGACGGTTCGATGGAAAACATTGGTGCCGAGGAAGAGGAAGATATGTTTCCGCTTTACATCTTCGGTGCATTCTTCTTGGGAGCGTTGGGACTTACCGGCTTGGCCGTATGGTATCAAAACCGTTGTCCTAAATGCAAGAAGCATCAAATCCAACGCATCTCCTCACGCACCATTGAACGTGCCAATGGGTTCATCACCGAAGAGACCACTTACCTTTGCCAAAACTGCGGACACACCTTTACCCGAAAGACTAAATCTTCCGACCCAAACTTTAGAGGGCCACGAGGAGGAAGCGGACCCATCTTCATGGGCGGAGGCTTCGGTGGACGAGGTGGAGGCGGATTCAGCGGAGGAAGCTTTGGTGGAGGTAGTTTCGGAGGCGGTGGAGCCGGTAGCCGATTTTAAAAGTAATTACTGAAAATTGAAAACACTGAAAACGATTAGAAAAATATGAAGAAATCAACAATCATCATTATTGCCGTTGTGGCAATCGTAGCTATTTGGGGTGTAACCTCATACAATGGTTTGGTAAAAATGGACGAATCAGTCAATACCGCTTGGAGTAACGTGGAAAACCAATACCAACGCCGTGCCGACTTGATACCGAACCTCGTAAATACCGTGAAGGGCTATGCCGCTCACGAAAAGGAAACACTCGAAGCTGTTATGTCAGCCCGTTCCAAGGCTACACAGATGACTATCGATGCGGACAACTTGACTCCGGAAAAGCTGAAGGAATACCAGAAGGCACAGGGCGAAATCGGCTCGGCTCTCGGTCGTTTGCTTGCCATCACCGAAGCATATCCTGACTTAAAAGCCAACGAAAACTTCAAAGAATTGCAGGCTCAGTTGGAAGGTACCGAGAACCGCATCAGCGTGGAACGCCGCAATTTCAACGAAGTGGCACGCGAGTATAACACTTCTATCCGTACATTCCCGAAGACTATCATCGCAGGCATGTGTGGTTTCGACAAGCGTCCGTACTTCGAAGCAGAAGAAGGTGCCAACAAGGCTCCGGAAGTAAAATTCTAAAAGCAAGAAATCTATGTTCAACTCATTTGGCAACATATTCCGATTGACAAGCTTCGGCGAATCGCACGGTCCTGGTGTAGGTGGCGTGATCGATGGTTTTCCGGCAGGAATCACCATCGACATGGACTTCATCCAACAGGAATTGAACCGCCGTCGACCAGGTCAATCTCAACTCACCACCAGCCGACAAGAAGCAGACAAGGTGGAATTCCTCTCGGGTGTCTTCGAGGGTCAATCCACCGGATGTCCCATCGGCTTTGTGGTATGGAACAAGAACCAACACTCCAACGACTACGAAAACATCCGCAACCTCTATCGCCCATCGCATGCCGACTTTACCTATACACAGAAGTTCGGTATCCGCGACCATCGCGGAGGCGGACGCTCTTCGGCTCGTGAAACCATCTCGCGTGTAGTGGCAGGTGCATTGGCCAAGCTGGTCTTGAAGCAGCTCGGCATCCGCATCACCGCCTATACCTCGCAAGTGGGCGACATCAAGTTGGTAAAGGATTATAAGGAGTACAATCTCGACCTGATTGAAACCAACGACGTGCGTTGTCCGGATCCTGCGAAAGCAGAAGAAATGGCCATCCTCATCAAGAAGGTGAAGGCCGATGGAGATACCATCGGTGGCGTTGTGAGCTGCGTCATCCAGGGATGCCCGGTGGGCTTGGGTCAACCGGCCTTCGGTAAGTTGCATGCCGCTTTAGGCAATGCCATGCTCAGCATCAATGCCGTGAAGGGCTTTGCCTATGGCCAAGGATTCGACAACATGTCCTTGCGTGGAAGCCAACAGAACGATGTGTTCTACAACAACGAAGGACGCATAGACACACGCACCAATCACTCGGGCGGTATCCAGGGCGGTATCAGCAACGGACAAGACATCTACTTCCGTGTGGCATTCAAGCCGGTAGCTACCCTCCTCATGGAGCAGCAGACCGTGGACAAGGACGGATTGGACACCACCATCAAGGCCAAGGGCCGTCACGACCCTTGCGTGCTCCCTCGTGCAGTACCTATCGTAGAAGCCATGGCCGCCATGACTTTCCTCGATTATTACTTGATTGACCGCACCACACGATTGTAAGCATTTTTACTCTATCAAATAAAGAAAGGACCTCAGTAACACCCACTTGATGTTATCGAGGTCCTTCGTTTTTTGCAGAATAACATTTTTTACATCCATTTATTTCCCCATATCAGCCAAAAGCATTACCTTTATCCCCAAACAAGTTTAATATTATGGAAGTAAAGAAATACATTCAAGACAACGAGGCTCGTTTCATGGACGAATTGTTCAGCCTCATCCGTATCCCGAGTATCAGTGCATTGCCACAGCATAAGGGCGACATGCTCACTTGTGCCGAACGTTGGAAAGAACTCCTCCTCGAAGCAGGTGCCGACAAGGCCGAAGTGATGCCTTCAGCAGGCAATCCACTCGTGTATGCAGAAAAGCACGTAAGCGATGATGCTCCAACCGTACTTATCTATGCTCACTACGATGTGATGCCGGCTGAGCCGCTCGAACTCTGGAAGAGCAATCCGTTTGAACCAGAAATCCGCGACGGACGCATCTGGGCTCGTGGTGCCGACGATGACAAGGGTCAAGGCATGATTCAGGCAAAGGCTTTTGAATACGTGGTGAAAAACAACCTCTTGAAGCACAACGTGAAATTCATCTTCGAAGGCGAAGAAGAAATCGGTTCACCGAGTTTGAACGCCTTCATCAAGGAACATAAGGAATTGTTGAAGGCCGATGTTATCTTGGTATCGGACACCTCTATGCTCGGTGCTGAATTGCCATCATTGACTACCGGTCTCCGTGGCTTGGCTTACTGGGAAATCGAAGTTACTGGTCCTAACCGCGACTTGCACTCAGGTCACTTCGGCGGTGCCGTAGCTAACCCTATCAATACTCTCTGCGACCTCATCTCGAAGGTGGTGGACGAAGACGGTCGCATCACTATCCCTCACTTCTACGACAAGGTAGAAGAAGTGCCGGCTGCAGAACGCGAAATGATTGCTCAGATTCCATTCGACGAACAGAAGTACATGGATGCTATCGGCGTAAAGCAATTGAAGGGCGAAAAGGGCTACTCTACATTGGAACGCAACAGCTGTCGTCCGTCGTTCGACGTGTGCGGTATTTGGGGCGGTTACACTGGCGAAGGCTCGAAGACCGTGCTTCCATCGAAGGCATACGCTAAGGTATCGTGCCGTTTGGTTCCTCACCAGGATCACGAAACCATCTCACAATTGTTCATCGACTACATCAACAGCATCGCTCCTGAATATGTACAGGTGAAGGTGACTCCGATGCATGGTGGCGAAGGCTATGTTTGCCCAATCTCTCTCCCTGCTTACCAGGCTGCTGAAAAGGGCTTCACCAAGGCATTCGGCAAAAAGCCGTTGGCTGTTCGTCGTGGCGGTAGTATTCCTATCATCAGCGACTTCGAACGCATCCTCGGCATCAAGACCGTGCTCATGGGCTTCGGCTTGGAAGCAGATGCCATCCACTCTCCTAACGAAAGCTTCTCGCTCGACATGTTCCGCAAGGGCATCGAAGCGGTAGTTGAGTTCCACATGAACTATTCGAAGTAAATAAAACTTCATAGCAATTCAAGAACGGATGTATCGAAAGATGCGTCCGTTTTTTTATTTCCATATTGTATGCAAAAAACAGGTCCCAACCTTGTATTTCTAAACAAGAATTATGTAAATTTGCGGGTGATTAGAAAAAAGAAAAGACAAATATCTAAAATACTATAAAATGACACTTATCAAATCTATCTCGGGCATCCGTGGTACTATCGGAGGCCATGCAGGCGAAGGCTTGAATCCGCTGGATATTGTGAAGTTTACATCGGCATACGCTACGCTGATCCGTAAGACAACAACCGTAAAGAGCAATAAGATTGTGGTAGGCCGTGACGCACGTATCTCTGGCGAAATGGTGAAGAACGTGGTTTGCGGTACACTCATGGGTATGGGCTTCGATGTAGTGAACATCGGCTTGGCTTCTACTCCTACTACTGAATTGGCCGTGACTATGGAAGGTGCTTGCGGTGGTATCATCTTGACTGCCAGCCACAACCCACGCCAGTGGAATGCCTTGAAGCTTTTGAACGAACATGGTGAATTCTTGAATGCAGAAGAAGGTCAGGAAGTGCTCCGCATTGCTGCTGCTGAAGAATTTGAATATGCTGACATCGACAACCTCGGTAAGTATACAGAAGACAACACGTACGATGACAAGCACATCGATGCTGTATTGGCATTGAAGTTGGTGGATGTGGAAGCTATCCGCAATGCGAAGTTCAAGGTGGCTATCGACTGCGTGAACTCAGTAGGTGGTGTGATTCTTCCGAAGTTGCTCGAACGCTTGGGCGTAGAAAAGGTAGAAGGTCTTTACTGCGAACCGACAGGAGATTTCCAACATAACCCGGAACCGCTTGAAAAGAACCT
>JAFYWH010000067.1 GCA_017558175.1 Bacteroidaceae bacterium | reverse complement strand
TTATTATTACTTTTTTTTATGTAGTAGCTTGTATTATAACTGACCAATTGACCAACTGACCAACTCGTGCCGTTCCCCTGTCCGGAAAGGTCGTTGGGATGTCCCCAAAAAAACGCCTTGGCGTTTTAATCGAAACGCCTAAACGTTTTGCTTCAAACGTCAAGGCGTTTTGCCTTGAACGTCGAAGCGTTTTTTAAAATCGTCTGTATGATTTTTAGACAACCCTTAGGAGGATGTTTTCCAAATGCCTATCTTTGTAAATATAATAATAAGATTTATGGCAAAAACAAGGACTATTCTGATAGTAGACGATAACCGGGGTGTGCTCTCGGCCATGAAGATGCTCCTGAAACCGCACTTCGAGCGTATCATTGCCCTGCCCTCGCCCGTCAGCCTCCTTTCGGCCATCCGGATGGAGAACCCCGATGTGGTGCTACTCGACATGAATTTCACCGATGCCCTGAACTCGGGCAACGAAGGCCTCTATTGGCTCCGCGAAATCAAGCGCATGGCACCCGCCCTGCCCGTGGTGCTCTTCACTGCATACGGCGATATCGACCTGGCCGTACGGGGAATCAAGGAAGGAGCCACGGACTTCGTGGTAAAGCCGTGGAACAATGCCAAGCTCATCGAGACCTTGCTGAGTGCGTGCCAGGAACAGCTCAAGGGGCGCAAGAAGAAGGAAGAGCCTAAAACAACTACCCTGTTTTGGGGAACTGGTATGGCCATGCGGAACCTCCGTTCTCTTGTGGAGAAGGTGGCGGAGACGGATGCCAATGTGCTTATCACCGGCGAGAACGGAACCGGCAAGGAGGTGCTGGCACGTGAGATTCATGCCCTCTCCAAGCGCTACAAGAGGGATATGGTGACGGTGGATATGGGAGCCGTAACGGAGACGCTTTTCGAGAGCGAGCTCTTCGGTCACAAGAAGGGAGCCTTTACCGATGCGCATGCCGACCGTCCGGGCAAGTTCGAGGCAGCGAGTGGAGGCACGATATTCCTCGACGAGATAGGCAATCTGCCTTACCACCTGCAAGCCAAGCTCCTCACCGTGTTGCAAAGCCGTAGTGTGGTGCGGGTAGGTACGAATCATGCCATTCCTGTGGATGTCCGCCTGATATGTGCTACCAATGCCAACTTGGATGAACGGGTGGCGCAAGGAAAGTTCCGAGAGGACTTGCTCTATCGCATCAATACCATCCACCTGGAAATACCGCCTCTGCGTGAACGGAAGGAAGATATCATCCCCTTGGCAGAACGGTTCGTTATCCGTTTTGCCAAGCAGTACGACAAAGGTCCGCTTATCCTCTCCGAGGCTGCCCAACGGAAGCTGGTGGAGCATCCTTGGTATGGCAACATCCGCGAACTGGAGCATGCCATTGAGAAGGCGGTTATCATTTGCGATGGCGTCACCATTTGCGACACCATGTTCCACTTCCCCAAGAAGAGCCTTTCGCCGGCTCAGGAATCGGCCATGGAGACCTTGGAGGACATGGAGCTGGTCATGATTCGCAAGGCCATAGACAAGCACGAGGGGAACCTCTCGGCGGTGGCTTCGCAACTGGGCATCACCCGGCAGACACTTTATAACAAGATGAAGAAGTATGGATTGTAAGAAATACCTGAATACCTTTTGGATGCATCTGGTCATGGTTCTGTTCCTATCCGGCATCTGCGTATGCCTTGCTCTGCAGGGCAACTGGCTATGGCTCTCCGTGGCCCTTCTCACCTTGGTATGGGCGGTGTGGAAGTTCCATCGGTTCTACACTTCGAACACACGGAAGGTGGCTTTCCTGCTCGATGCCATCGAGAACAACGACCCTGCCATTCACTTCTACGAGCGTATACCGGACAAGGATTCCTCGCAAGTGAACGTAATGCTGAACCGCATAGCCCGCATGTTGCAAACCATCAAGCGCGAAACCGTGGAGCGTGAAAAGTACTATGAACTGATACTCGACTTCGTGGAGACAGGCATCGTGGTATTGGATGAGAAGGGAGTGGTTGTCCAGAAGAACCGCAAGGCATTGGAGCTATTGGGCATGGAAGTGTTTACCCATGTGAAGCAACTGGGCAGGTTGTCCGAAAGCATAGAAAAGACATTCAGGGAAATTCTTCCGGGGCAGAAAATGAAATTGGAATATACCAGCGAACGCGGAACGATAACGCCTTATTTCAGGGCGTCATCCATTACCATACAAGAAAAGTCCTATCGAATCATTGCCATGGACGACATCAGCCACGAACTCGATGAACGGGAAATCGACTCGTGGATTCGCCTCACCCGTGTGCTTACTCATGAAATGATGAACTCGCTTACACCGGTTACTTCGCTTAGTGAGATGCTTCTCACACTGCCTGGTGCGCAGAAGGATGAAGAGCTTCGCCAAGGTCTGGATACCATCCGTACCACTGGTCAGGGTTTGGTAAACTTCGTGAAGTCTTATCGTAGGCTCACCCGTTTGCCATCACCGGAGCCTATCCTGTTCGATGTGCGTCCGTTCCTCGAACGCATGGTGCAGTTGGCCAAGCATCAGTATCCGTTGTCTCATGTCCGCATTACTTTAGAGGAGGTGCAGGAAGACCTCATGGCTTTTGCCGACGAGAGCATGATGACACAAGTCATGACCAATCTGCTGAAGAATGCCGTGCAGGCCATCGGAGATGCTGAGAACGGAGAAATTCGCCTCCATGCCTTTGTAGACGGGCAGGACGTAGTGCGCATTGAAGTTTCGAACAATGGGCCTCGCATCATCCCCGAAGTGGCTGCACAGATGTTCGTTCCTTTCTTCACTACCAAGGAGGAAGGAAGCGGTATCGGGCTTAGCCTCTGCAAGCAGATGATGCGATTGCAAGGGGGAAACATTGCATTACTCCCTTATCGGGACGAGTGGACAACCTTTGTGGTTATGCTATAAAAAAGAAAAATCCCGTTGGCAACCAACGGGATTTTCTTTTTATGGTAATGAGAGATTACTTTGCAACCTTTTCCAAACGCTTCAAGATAACGAAGATGAAGAGAGCAGCTACAACGCAGATACCTGCCAAAGTTCCCCATACTACTGTCAATGAAGCACCCCACATCAATGATGGGATAGCAACGAGGAAGTTACCGAGAGCAGTTGCAACGAACCAACCACCCATCATCATACCAGCGTACTTAGGAGGAGCTACCTTAGTTACGAATGAGATACCGATTGGAGAAAGCAACAATTCAGCGAATGTCAATACGAGGTAAGTAGAAATCAACCAGTTTGATGACAAGTCAGCCATGTGCATTGGTTGACCAGCAGCATCGTTTGTAGGAGCTGGCAAGCCGAGAGAACACATGATCAACAATACGTAAGCAGCAGCAGCTACCAACATACCCAAACCAATCTTCATCGGAGCTGAAGGTTCCTTACCCTTCTTTGCCAATGCACCGAAGATAGCGATAGAAACCGGAGTCAATGCTACAACGAAGCAAGCGTTGAACTGCTGGAAGATAGGAGCGCTAACTTCTGTAACTTCAGGCATATTAGAGTACTTGTAGATCAAACCAGCTACAGCAGCGGCGATAACAGCACCTGCGATACCCTTACCCTTACCAGTCTTGCTCTGGAACAAACCGAACAAACCGTAAACGATGAAGATACCGAATACCAAGTTCATTACGTCGAATGCCATGCTCTGGATACCAGTAGAAGAAGTTTCGGTATAGTCACGAGCGAAGAATGTCAATGTAGCACCGTTCTGGTGGAATGCCATCCAGAAGAAGATTACTACTGCAAATACCAAGCAGAGACATACGATACGTTCCTTAGTTTCAGCCGGAGTCAATTCCTTCACGTTAGCATTGCCAGCAGCTGCTGTCTTCTTGCTACGGTCTGTGTGAGCGAATGTGCTACGGAAGATGTAGTAGATAGCGATAGATGCAATCAAAGACAAACATGCTACACCGAATGCAAAGTGATAAGAATCAGCTTCGCTTACACCAAGTGAAGCCTGGGCCCACTTCATGATTTCGATAGCAGCTGTCGGAGCAAACATCGCACCGATGTTGATAGCCATGTAGAATACAGAGAAACCAGCGTCACGCTTTGCAGCATACTGAGCTTCATCGTAAAGGTTACCTACCATTACCTGCAAGTTACCCTTGAACAAACCTGTACCTACAGAGATGAGCAACAATGCACCGCCCATTGCAGCGATAGCCACTGTATTGGCACCCAATGGCAAAGCCAAAAGCAAGTAGCCGAGGAACATGATTGTGATACCGATGGTCACCATCTTACCATAGCCCAACTTGTCGGCAGCGATACCACCGAACAATGGCATAAAGTAAACGAGACCAAGGAAAGCTGAATAAATAGTACCTGCAGTTGCGGCAGAGAAGCCGAAGTTAGCCTGCAAGAACAACACGAATACAGCGAGCATGGTGTAGTAACCGAAACGCTCACCCGTGTTTGCCAACGCTAATGCGTATAACCCTTTGGGTTGTCCTTCAAACATAGATTAAAAATTTAATTAGTGATTAATATTCATTTTATGTTGCAAAGATAAGACAATTACGCAAATGATAAAAAAAAGAACCACGAAAGTGGCTCTTTTTACGGATTTATTCGGTGAAAAGGACGGAAATCGTTGCTCGCGACATGTTGATGAGGTCTTGGGGAGCCAATTTCAGTTGCAATCCCCTCACCCCGGCACTGATGAATATGAATGGAAAATTCATGCAGGTTTCATGTATGTAGGTAGGGAAAGGTTTCTTCATGCCGATGGGTGAACAGCCCCCTCGGATGTATCCGGTTAGCGGAAGGAGTTCTTTCATCGGGATGAGGTCGCATTTCTTGTTGCCTGATACTTTGGCAGCTAACTTCAAGTCTACTTCATGCTCTCCAGGGATGACGCACACAAAGTAACCCGACTTGTCGCCATGAAGCACCAAAGTCTTGAATACTTGGTCGATATTCTCTCCCAAGCTCTCGGCTACGTGCGGAGCGCTGAGGTCGTTCTCATCCACTTCGTATGGGATGAGTTCGTATTTTACCTTGGCTTTGTCCAGCAGGCGGGCTGCATTGGTTTTGTTTATTTTTTCTTTCATTGGATTATTCTTTCTTTGCACCACAGATTACACGGATTGACACAGATTTTAAATATATCCATCCGGATGGAGTGAAATTTAAATTTGTGATAATCTGTGTAATCTGTGGTGAAATTCTTATTTTAATTCTTCTTTAATGAACGGAGGCGTATACCCCTTCTTGCTTTCAGCCACTTCTTCGGGAGTACCGGTAGAAAGCACTTGTCCTCCTCCCCGTCCGCCTTCAGGACCCATGTCGATGATGTAGTCGGCCAACTTGATGACATCGAGGTTGTGCTCGATGACAATAACCGTATTGCCCTTATCCACCAAACGATTAAGCACATTCATCAAAACGCGGATATCTTCGAAATGAAGGCCGGTAGTGGGTTCGTCGAGGATGTAGACGGTCTTGCCCGTATCTCGCTTGGCAAGTTCGGTAGCAAGCTTCACACGTTGGCTTTCGCCTCCCGATAAGGTAGTGGAAGGTTGTCCCAACTTGATGTATCCCAAGCCCACTTCTTGCAGCACCTTAATCTTGTTGAGGATGGAAGGTACATTCTCGAAAAACTCTACGGCGCGGTTGATGGTCATGTCCAGCACATCGGCGATGGACTTGCCCTTGAAGCGCACTTCCAGGGTTTCTCGGTTATATCGCTTGCCGTGGCATACTTCGCATGGCACGAGCACATCGGGCAAGAAGTTCATTTCGATGGTCTTATAACCATTTCCTCCACAAGTTTCGCATCGTCCTCCCGTAACATTGAACGAGAATCGTCCTGCCTTGTAACCACGAATCTTGGCTTCTGGCAAATTGACAAACAGGTTGCGGATGTCTGAGAACACGCCGGTATAGGTCGCCGGATTGGAACGAGGAGTTCGTCCCAATGGTGACTGGTCTACATTCACCACCTTATCTATATGTTCCAATCCTTCGATGCTATCGTAAGGCAATGGGTCTTGCAACGATCGGTAGAAGTGTTGCGAAAGGATAGGTTGCAACGTGTCGTTGATGAGTGTAGACTTTCCGCTTCCCGATACACCGGTTACACAAATTAGCTTTCCGAGCGGGAATTCCACATCTACATTCTTCAGGTTGTTGCCTCGTGCTCCCTTTATCCACAAGGAGTTTCCATTGCCCTTGCGTCTTTCGGCAGGGATTTCTATCTTCATCTGTCCGGTGAGGTATTGCGAGGTCAAGGTTTGCTTCTGCAACATTTCTCTTGGAGTACCTTGGAAGACCACTTCCCCACCCATGCGACCGGCTTTCGGTCCCATATCGATGACATAATCGGATTCCAGCATCATGTCCTTGTCATGTTCTACCACGATGACAGAGTTGCCCGTATCGCGGAGTTTCTTCAAGGAACTGATGAGGCGAAGGTTGTCTCGCTGGTGCAAGCCAATGCTTGGCTCATCGAGGATATAAAGCACATTCACCAGTTGTGAACCAATCTGTGTGGCCAAACGGATGCGTTGGCTCTCTCCACCTGACAACGAAACTGAAGTTCGGTTGAGTGAGAGGTAATCCAAACCCACATCGAGCAAGAAGCGAAGTCGGCTTTTCAGTTCTTTCAGAATCTCAGCAGCTATCTTCTGTTGCTTTTCATCCAAATGAGGCGATACATTGTCCAACCATTCGTATAGTTCGTTGATGTCCATATTGGCCAGCTCGCAGATGTTCTTGTCGTGGATGCGGAAATGCAGAGCTTCCTTGTTGAGACGTGCTCCCTTGCAATCCGGACATACATCGGTCTTGGCAAATTGTTCGGCCCACTTCTGTGCGGTGGCCGATGCATCCTTGTCCTGCATCATCTCGATGTATTTCACGATGCCTTCGTAGGTAGTGAAATAATCGGAAGTGGTGTGGATGAGGCTGCTCTTGATCTTTATCCGTTCGTCCGAGCCATGAAGTACATCTTGGATGGCTTCATCCGGAAAATCCTTCAGCGGACTCTTCAAAGTAAGTTCGTATTTCTCCAATAAGGCTTCCAATTGCCAGAATATCATCACGTTCTTGTACTTGCCCAAAGGTGCGATACCTCCTTCGTGAATGGAAAGTTCGCGATCGGGAATTACCTTGTCCACATCGATGATGTTGACATATCCCAACCCTTTGCATCGAGAACAAGCTCCTTGTGGAGAGTTGAACGAGAAGTTATGTGGAGCCGGCTCCTTGTATGCCATGCCGGTGACAGGGCACATCAGTCGCTTGCTATAATGGCGTGCTTCGTTGGTGGTTGCATCCAGAATCATGATGAGACCATCGCCTTGTTGCATGGCGGTGGCTACGCTCTGTTTCAGGCGTTTGTCATCCCTTTCGGTCACTACCATCTTGTCTATCACTACTTCTATGTCGTGGTTCTTGTAGCGGTCAAGCTTCATGCCATGCATAATCTCACGGACTTCACCATCTACACGGACATACAGATAGCCTTTCTTGCGTACTTGTTCGAACAGTTCCTTGTAGTGTCCTTTTCGGGTACGTACCAATGGAGCCAGCAAATAGATTCGCTTGCCTTGGTAATCCTGATGGATGAGTTCCAGAATCTTTTCTTCGGTATACTTCACCATCTTTTCGCCCGACAGGTACGAATAAGCGATACCGGCACGGGCAAAGAGCAAGCGCAGGTAGTCGTATATTTCGGTGGTAGTACCAACTGTAGAACGCGGATTCTTGTTGGTTGTTTTCTGTTCGATGGAAATCACAGGGCTCAAGCCTGTTATCTTGTCCACATCCGGGCGCTCCATTCCTCCGAGGAAGTTGCGTGCATAAGCCGAGAATGTTTCGATGTATCTGCGTTGGCCTTCCGCAAAGATGGTATCGAAGGCCAAAGACGATTTACCACTACCGCTTAATCCGGTAATGACGGTCAGACTATCGCGGGGAATTTCCACATCGACATTCTTCAGGTTGTGTACACGGGCACCGTAGACATTGATATATTCTTTTTCTTCTGCCATATTCGAGAGCTTAATCATGCAAATTTAATGTTTCTTGCCGATATATTTCATTAAAAAGTCTAATAATATTTCGCTTTCCAATTATATATGGTGAGGAAAACGGATTTTTTTGTACTTTTGTAACTTCTAATAAACTATACTTGCATTATGAAGTTCATACAAACGTTATATTTGGCAGCGGCATTGTCCGTTGCACCAGCTGGGGTACTGATGGCACAGAGTGCTGCCGGTCATTTCTTGCACACCGTAACCAAGGGTCAGAGCTTGTACTCCATATCCAGCATGTACAATGTGTCCGTAGCCGATATTGTCAAGATGAATCCGGGTAGCGATGCAGGCATCAAGGCTGGACAAACCTTGAAGATTCCTCAGACAAGCACCGAGAATCAAGTGGTGTTCCATACTATCCAACCAGGTGAAACCTTGTATAAGCTGAGTGTGAAGCATGGTGTGTCGGTAGAGCGTATCTGCCGTGCAAATCCAGGTTTGAGTGCCAAGAACTTCCGCATTGGTCAGGTTATCGCTATCCCTCCTACCGGCAAGGCTTCGTCTGAGGTCGCTCAACAACCAGTTGCCGAGACTCCACAAGTACAAGCTCCGCAAAAAAGCGAACCGCTGAAACCGAAGTGCAGAGATATGCATAAGGTGGAGAAAAAGGAAACCTTGTATAGCATCAGCCGAATGTATGGAATTACAGAAGCCGAATTGATAGCTGCAAATCCGGAACTCAAGACAGAGAAGCTGAAGAAGGGCAAGTTCTTGTGCATACCTTATGCTAATACTACAACTGCTGATGCAAAACCGGCTACTCCGGTTGCACCATCGGATGCAGATTTGACGGATGACCAGTTGTTTGCCAAGAACAAGAAGGAAAGCAAGAAGATGTCTACCATCAAGGCTGCTGTAGTATTGCCTTTCAATACAGATGGTACCGGTACACGTGAGCAACAAGTCCGCATGGTGGAATATTACGAAGGATTCCTAATGGCGGTAGATAGCTTGAAGCAGATGGGTGTTTCCATCGATCTTTATACATACGATAGTGGTAAGTCTACAGAATCGGTGAAGAACATCTTGAATAAGGCGGAAATGAAGGACATGGACATCATCTTCGGTCCGGCTCATCCGGAGCAAGTCAAGCCGATGGCCGAGTTTGCCCAGAAGAACAATGTCCGATTGGTAGTGCCTTTTACATCGAAGGGTGAAGATGTGTTCAACAATCCTTCGGTTTATCAGATCAATACGCCTCAGTCTTATCTCTATTCGGAGGTATACGAGCATTATATCCGTAAATTCTCGAATGCACATGTGGTATTCCTCGATGCACAAACTGGTCATACAGACAAGGACGACTTTATCAAGGGTTTGAAAGAAGAGTTGAAGAACAATCAGATTACTTTCAAGGAACTGAAGGGCGAATCCATCAATCCGGAAGGCATGAAGCTTGCAGTTGACTCTTTGCGTGAGAATGTCATCATCCCTACTTCGGGTAGAAATGTGGCGCTTATCAAGATTCTTCCGCAGATGGTGATTACCAGCCGTGAGCATCCTAATTACAATATGAAGTTGTTCGGATATCCGGAATGGCAGACCTATACGGATGACCATTTGGCAAGCTTCTTCGAATTGGATACCTATTTCTATTCGTCTTTCTATACGAACAATTTGTTCCCGGCAGCTATTCAGTTTACCAATGCTTATCGCAAATGGTTCAGCAAGGATATGGCCAATACCTATCCTAAGTATGGTATGTTGGGATTCGATATGGCTTTCTTCTTCTTGCAGGGCTTGCACAAGTATGGAAGCAATTTCGAGGAAAACATGAATCAGATGCCTGTTACGCCAATTCAAACCGGCTTTAAGTTTGAACGTGTAAACAATTGGGGTGGTTTCATTAACCGCAAGGTGTTCTTCGTGAACTTCACCAAAAACTATGAACTTATAAAACTCGATTTCGAATGAAAATGAAAAAGATTCTATTGGTGGCATTGGCTTGTATGTTTACATTGCCAATGATGGCCCAATTGGGAGAAGTACGCAATAACTTGGCCGTGGGGATGAATGCAGGCATGAATATGAATTCGGTAAGTTTCAGTCCTCAAATCAAGCAGAAGTCCCACACGGGCATGTCATTGGGTTTGACTGCCCGCTATATATCGGAAAAGTATTTCAATATGATTTGTGGCATTCAAGCGGAACTCAATTATACCCAGCGCGGATGGCAAGAAAATATTGAAGATGGTACAGAGAACACTTATAGTCGTACCATGAACTATGTGGAGATTCCTTTGTTGGCTCATTTGGCTTTCGGTAAGGATGCGTTGGACAAAGGCACGAAGTTCTTTATCAATTTAGGTCCGCAGATAGGTTATTTCATTAGCGAAAAGGAAAAGATGAGCGATGAATGGAATCCTGCTTATCGACCGAATGGCGTGAATCAGCAATACGGCAAGTGGGTAGAAAACAAGTTCGATTACGGTCTCCTTGGAGGTGTAGGTATGGAACTGAGTACGAAAGCCGGACATTTCTTGTTAGAAGGAAGATATTACTATGGCTTGGCCGACTTCTGGGGAAACTCGAAGAAAGATGATTTTGGTCGCTCAGGACATTCTTATATGGGAGTTAAGCTGACTTATCTGTTTGATATCATGAAATAAAAAAAGGAGGTTTGAACCTCCTTTTTCTTTTTTATCTCAATCGGTCGTATGCTCTGACCAAAGCTTCATCGGCTCCGATGGCACGGATAGCTAACCAGTTCAGGATGATGCCAACCAAAGGCAAGCAAACAGTCCATGAAGCGCTGAAGGTGGTATCTTCTGCCAAAAGGAAGATGTATGCCAACAATGCCAAGTAATAACCAACCATCATAACGATGCTGAAGATGGCAAGGCGAATCTGCAACATTCTTTTCTTGAAGAGGAAGATTGTGCCCAAAGACAAGCCTGCTACAATGAGAAGGATGATGAACAATGCCCAAGTAGAATAGTCCTTAGTGCCATCAGGCAAAGTGATGAACAAGTTTCCGAATTCAGAAATTTCATTGGTGCTGGCTACGATAGAGCCTACAGGGTTGCACATGCAAATTACCATGAGAATGGTTACTACCAAGAGGTAGACAGATTGTATACGTTGAATCATAATATCAGAATGTTTTATCAGTTAAAAAATATGTCATCCTTCGCCATAATCTATGCTAAGGATGACATTAAATTCCTTCAAACTCCTAAGGTATTACTGGAGTTTTTCCTTTTCCTTGGCTGGGTTACGATGATAAACCTTACCTTCCATGTATTCCTGTGTAGCAATCAAGGTTGGTTTCGGCAACTTTTCGTAGTAACGAGAGATTTCGATCTGCTCTCTGTTTTCGAAGACTTCTTCCAAGTTGTCATTGTATGAAGCAAATTCCTGCAATTTCTTGGAAAGTTCGTTCTTCATTTCAAGACCAATCTGGTTGGCACGTTTACCGATGATAGCTACGGTTTCGTATACATTACCAGTATCTTCACACAAATCCATCATGTTACGAGTGACGGTGTTTGTTGGAGCGTTTGACTTCTTGTAATCCATAATTCTTTTTTATATTATTATTCGTTCAATTCTTTTACATATTTGCTGGCATCCTTATAGATGTCTTCTACTTCCTTCATGTATTTGCTTTCAGGGAATTCATTTTTGAAAGCATAATACTCGTCGATGGTCTCACGCATACGTTCTTCCTTCTTTTCCAATACACTTTCGCTACCGAGCTTGTGCTTTGCTCTGAGCAAGAGGATGGAAATTTCTTCACGCATGCCGGTATAAGGATAATCCTTCAATGCATTCTGTGCAGTAGTGATACATGCCAAATAGTTGTTACCATTGATGCGCATATCGGCTGTATACGATGCATTACCGGTGTAAGTACCCAAATCATAATACAACTTGGCGGTGAGATAATCCTTCATCACGAGCTTGTCCTGCAAACCGAAGATCATCAGCTGAGCTTCTGTTTTGCGCTTGCTGTTCGGGAAATATTCCATGAACATCTGGAGTTCGGTCATGGCGCTATAAGTGCTCGACTGGTCCAAACGGGGTTCCGGAGTATCCAAGAACAAGGCCTTGCCTGAGTGGAAACGTGCCAATTCGGTGTAAGTGCCGTTAGGATATGTATTATAATAGGTAGTAAAGTAATGGCTGGCAGAAATGTAGTCACCCTGATTGTAATAGGCCATGGCCAACATGTAAAGCGATTCTTGTGCGTCTTGTGTACCTTTCAGGATGGTAATCAGTTCTTCCAACAGAGCAGATGCCTTGGTATATTGTCCTTTACCAAAGTAACTCTTGGCAGCTTCATACTTATATTCATAATCGGTACTCTTCAATACCTTGTTGTATTCACCACAAGAGGTAAAGAATGCACCCGATAATAGAGCTATTGCAATGTACTTTTTCATCTTATTCAAAATAATTGTGCAAATTTACGCCTTTCCACCGAATAATACAACAACGAATATGTTTTTTAATACTAAAAAGTCTACAAAAATGAGATTAATGACTACTAATAATCATGTTTTGTGGGAAAATGTATAACTTTACATCCCTAAAATCATGGATAGCTTATGAATTTTGAACTGATTTCTGATTATCAACCTACAGGCGACCAACCGGAAGCCATTGCACAACTGACCGAGGGTATTCTTCAAGGAACACCGGCACAGACTCTCTTGGGGGTGACGGGTTCGGGTAAGACCTTTACCATTGCCAATGTCATCAAGAACATCAACAAGCCGACGCTGATTCTGAGCCATAACAAGACCTTGGCTGCCCAGCTTTATGGGGAGTTCAAGAGTTTCTTTCCGCACAATGCCGTGGAGTATTATGTCTCTTACTACGACTATTATCAGCCGGAGGCCTATCTGCCTTCTACAGACACTTATATAGAAAAGGACTTGGCCATCAACGATGAAATCGACAAACTCCGTCTGGCTGCTACCTCTGCCCTGCTCTCCGGACGCAAGGATGTGGTGGTGGTGTCTTCCGTATCGTGCATCTATGGTATGGGAAATCCGGCCGACTTCTATGAGAATGTGATAGAAATCAAGCGAGGCAAGTTGCTCGACCGCAATGTTTTCCTCCGTCGATTGGTGGATAGCCTCTATGTTCGCAATGACCTGGATTTGAACCGAGGCAATTTCCGTGTGAAGGGTGATACGGTAGATATCTACCTGGCATACAGCGACAATCTTCTTCGAGTGATGTTTTGGGACGATGAAATCGATGCCATCGAAGAAGTCGATCCTATTTCGGGTGTCCGATTGGGCCAGTTCGATGAGTATAAGATCTATCCGGCCAATCTCTTCATGACTACCAAGGAAAGCCAGCTTCGTGCCATCCACCAGATTGAGGATGACTTGACGAAGGAAGTGGCTCGTTTCGAGGAGGAAGGAAAGCCTTACGAGGCCAAGCGATTGTACGAACGTGTCACCTATGACATGGAGATGATTCGGGAGTTGGGACATTGCTCGGGCATCGAGAACTATTCCCGCTATTTCGATGGTCGTCCGGCAGGTACCCGCCCCTATTGCTTGCTCGACTTCTTCCCTGATGATTTCTTGATTGTCATCGACGAGAGTCATGTTAGCGTGCCTCAGATTCATGCCATGTTTGGTGGCGACCGTGCCCGCAAGACAAACCTGGTTCAATATGGCTTCCGCATGGAGTCCGCATTCGATAACCGTCCGCTCAAGTTCGAAGAGTTCCAGGAGCTGGCCAAACAGGTGATTTATGTCAGCGCTACCCCGGCCGACTATGAGCTTATTCAGAGTGAAGGTGTTGTGGTAGAGCAAGTTATCCGTCCTACGGGTTTGCTCGACCCTGTCATCGAAGTACGTCCGAGCATGAATCAGATAGACGACTTGATGGAAGAAATCCAGCAACGCATCGAGCGTGAGGAACGTGTGTTGATTACCACCCTCACCAAGCGAATGGCCGAGGAATTGACCGACTTCTTGCTTCGTCACGATGTGCGATGCAACTACATTCATAGCGATGTGGATACCTTGGAGCGTGTACAAATCATGGAAGATTTGCGAAAGGGTGTTTACGATGTGTTGATTGGTGTGAACCTTCTTCGCGAAGGTCTCGACTTGCCGGAGGTATCGTTGGTGGCTATCCTCGATGCCGACAAGGAAGGCTTCCTCCGCTCCCATCGATCGCTCACCCAAACGGCTGGCCGTGCAGCCCGTAATGTCAATGGCAAGGTTATCATGTATGCCGACCGTATCACCGAGAGCATGCAGAAGACTATCGAGGAAACGAATCGTCGTCGTGAAAAGCAATTGGCTTATAATGAGGCGAATGGCATCACTCCGAAGCAAATCAAGAAGGCCTACAACAATGCCCTTTTGGGAGTTGGAGCCGGCAAGGAAGAGGAAAATTTCAAGGGACCGAAGGCTTACATCGAGCCTGAAAAGGCGAGCATAGCAGCCGATCCGGTGGTTCAGTATATGACCAAGCCTCAGATGGAAAAGGCCATCGAACGCACTCGCAAGCAGATGCAGGAAGCAGCCAAGAAACTCGAGTTTATCGAGGCTGCCCAGTACCGGGACGAGTTGCTCCGTTTGGAAGACATGATGAAGGAACGTTGGGGATAACTTCCCAACCCCTTTATCCGATAGAAACAAAACGCTTCGACGTTTTCACTCAAACGCTTAGGCATTTGGATGAAAACGCCGAAGCGTTTTTATTTTTTGCCGTAGCCTATTCAAAATAGGCCGGCACGTATTTGTTATTCTTCGATGAAGCGAAGACTATCTACCTTTTCCAATCTGGCACGAAGTTTCGGCATCATGGAGCGACGGATACGGAGACGCATTAGGCAATCCATATCGTAAGCTTGTTCGAGGATTTCCGGCTCTTCTTCTTTCACAATGCGCATCACATCGTTCATGAATGGGTATTCGAAGGCAAAGTAAATGTCATCGTCTACCGTCTTTTCAATGATGTTGGCATTGGCAATGGCTTCTGCAGCAGCAGCCTTGTAGGCAACAATCAATCCGCTGGTACCCAACTTGATACCTCCGAAGTAGCGCACCACGATAATCAGAATGTCGGTCAACTCGTTGGAATTGATTTGTCCCAGGATAGGCTTACCTGCAGTTCCCGATGGTTCTCCATTGTCGTTGGCACGGAAGTTGAGGCGTTCGTGTCCCAACATGTAGGCGTAGCACACATGGCGGGCATCGTAATATTTCTTCTGATACACCTCCAAGTGCTCCTTGATTTCATCCAAGGTGCGAACCGGTATGGCTATGGAAATGAATTTGCTTCGCTTTTCGGTGTAAAGACCTTCGGCCAGGTCGGTGATGGTTTTATAGGTATCTTCTTGTGTCATTCGTAAATTTCTTTCAATGTCTTGCAAAGGTACAAATAAAATGGCTAAATTTGCGCAAATCTAAATGAATGTTATGATAGAATACTTGATTGTCTGTCCGCTGGTGTTCCTGGCGGGCTTTATTGATGCCATTGCTGGAGGTGGTGGCCTTATTTCTCTTCCTGCTTATCTCATTGCGGGACTTCCGCCTCATGCGGCTATTGGTACAAATAAATTTAGCTCCTGTTTAGGTACTACGGTGGCTACTTGGCATTATGCCCGATGTGGTTTCATTCATTGGAAACGAGTCATTCCGGCGGTAATAACGGCATTGATTGGTTCTTGGTTGGGTGCTCGTTTGGCTTTGTTGGTTGAGGCTGATATTTTCAAGATTATCATGCTCGTGGTTCTTCCCTTGACGGCTTGTTATGTATTGCGTAAGAAATCATTGCAATCGGACAAGGCTCCTTTCTCTGAACGAAAGACCATGCTGATTATCATGTCTTTGGCCTTGGTTATCGGTGTGTACGATGGTTTTTACGGACCTGGTACGGGTACTTTCTTGATGCTTCTGCTCACGGCTGTAGCACATGTCACTCTTAATGAGGCAGCAGGGACAACAAAGGTCATCAACTTGTCTACCAATGTTGCTGCTTTGGCGGTGTTCTTGACACATGGTGTAGTTTGGTTCCCATTGGCGTTAGTAGCAGCCGTATTCGGGATTGCAGGCAACTATATCGGAGCAAATTACTTTACAAGTAAGGGAACGGGATTTGTCAAACCGGTGATTATTATCGTCTTGACCATCTTCTTCATCAAGATTTGCTGGGAATTATTTATGGCATAAGAAAAGAGGCTCAACTGAGCCTCTTTCTTTTTATAGTTATACCAACTTATGGATAATCAAACCTGAACGGAGTTTTGGTTCAAACCAAGTAGTCTTCGGAGGCATGATGTTGCCAGTATCGGCAATGTCCATCAATTGCTTCATGCTCACCGGATAGAGAGCCAAAGCCACCTTCATTTCACCACTGTCTACACGCTTCTTCAATTCACCCAAACCACGGATACCGCCTACGAAGTCGATGCGCTTATCCGAACGGAGGTCCTTGATGCCGAGAATTTCATCCAAAATCAAATTCGAAGAAATAGTCACGTCGAGTACGCCAATCGGGTCATTGTCATCGTAAGTACCTTCCTTAGCTGTCAAGCTATACCATTTGCCTTCCAAGTAGAGTGAGAAGTTATGCAATGCGTCTGGCTTATAGATATCAGCACCCTTTTCTTCAACGATGAAGTTCTTGCCAACAGCAGCCAAGAATTCTTCAGCCGACAAGCCGTTCAAATCCTTCACCACGCGGTTGTAGTCGATGATAGTCAACTGATTAGCAGGGAAACATACAGCCATGAAGTAGTTGTATTCTTCATCACCCTTGTGGTTAGGGTTCTGCTGAGCCTTTTCTGCACCTACCAATGCAGCAGCAGCTGAGCGGTGGTGACCATCGGCAATGTAAAGAGCTGGCATAGCAGCAAATGCCTTGGTAATGGCATCGATGTCTTCTTGCTGGTCGATTACCCAAACGGTATGTCCGAAGCCATCGCCCGGAGCAATGAAATCATATTCTGGTGTACCTGCAGTATACTTGGCAACGATTGCATCGAGTTCAGCATTGTCCGGATAAGCAAAGAATACCGGTTCGATGTTGGCATTGTTCACGCGGACATGCTTCATACGGTCTTCTTCCTTGTCACGACGAGTCAATTCGTGCTTCTTGATGACACCATTCATATAGTCAGGAACGTATGCACCCACTACAAGACCATATTGAGTCTTGCCGTTCATGGTTTGAGCATAAACGTAGTAGTTTTCCTTTTCATCCTGTACCAACCAGCCCTTGTCTTGGAACATCTGGAAATGTTCAGCAGCGCTTTCGTATACACATGGATCGTGTTCGTCAGTTCCTTCCGGGAAGTTGATTTCCGGCTTGATGATATGATAGAGTGACTTTTCGTTATTACCGGCTTCTGCACGTGCTTCGGCAGAGTTCAATACGTCGTAAGGACGCGAAGCTACCTCTTCCACCAATGCTTGTGGTGGGCGGATGCCTTTAAATGGTTTAATTACAGCCATAATGGTATTAGATTCTAAGTGTTTTAAGGTTTATTTATTGACACGGAATTTTTCGCAACCATCCTTGAAGAAGCCTACAATCTGGTTGGCAGCTGCGATACCTGCATTGATGTTCGCTTCAGCTGTTTGAGCACCCATCTTCTTAGGAGTTGTGAAGTAACGTCCTGCGAATTTTTCCAACAATTCAGCATGGTCGTCCGGCATAATGTCTGTTACATACTTCAAGTCTGCACGGTCTTCCATTACCTTTACCAATTCGATTTCATTGATAACTTCCTTGCGGGCAGTATTCACGATGAGACCATTCTTAGGCATGCGGTTCAACAAGTTGTAGTTGATAGACATGCGGGTACCTGGAGTTGCAGGAATATGGATAGAAACCACATTACAAATTTCGTACAATGCTTCAGCCGATTCTACAGGGATTACACCATCTGCTTCAATCGCTTCTTTCGGACAATAAGCATCGAATGCATAGATTTCCATACCGAAACCTTTGGCAATGCGAGCCACGTTACGGCCTACATTTCCGTATGCATGGATACCCAATTTCTTACCTTTCAATTCGAAGCCTGAAGTACCATTGTACATGTTGCGGACAGCCATCACCATCATACCAAATGCCAATTCGGCTACGGCGTTAGAGTTCTGACCCGGAGTGTTCATCACACAGATTCCACGTTGGGTAGCTGCTTCCAAATCTACATTGTCATAACCAGCACCTGCACGAACGATAATCTTCAAACCAGGAGCAGCGTCCATAATTTCTGGAGTAACTTTATCGCTTCGGATAATCAATGCGTCTACATCGGCTGCAACTCTTGTTACACGAGCCATATCGGTGCCGTATTTTTCGCACAACTTCAATTCATAACCTGCGTCTGTTACCACTTTCTGGATACCGTCGATAGCTACTTGAGCAAATGGCTTATCTGTCAACAATAATATTTTTTTCATAATATAGATTATTAATAAAGAACAAAGGACATGCCATGGCATGCCCTTATTCTTACTATTTGATTAATGAAGTTTTTCGAATTCTTGCATGCAGTCTACGAGAGCCTGAACGCTTTCCAATGGCATTGCATTGTAGCAAGATGCACGGAAACCACCAGTCGAGCGGTGACCCTTGATGCCTACCATACCTCTTTCTGTAGCAAACTTCATGAAGTCTGCTTCCAATTCCTTATATTCGTCGTTCATCACGAAGCAGATGTTCATGTAAGAACGGTCTGCTGGATCAGCGATAGTAGCACGGAACAACTTGTTGCGGTCGATTTCACCATAAAGCAAGTCAGCACGTTCCTTCGCACGGCGTTGCATTTCAACTACACCACCTTCTTTCTTGATCCAACGCAAAGTCTGGAGTGCCGAATAGATAGGCAATACAGGAGGAGTGTTGAACATAGAACCACCGTCTACGTGAGTCTGATATTGCAACATGGTAGGAATATAACGAGAAACCTTGTTCAATGCTTCATCCTTCACAATAACGAAAGTAGCACCTGCTGGAGCCAAGTTCTTCTGGGCACCACCATAGATACAGATATACTTAGATACGTCTACCGGACGAGAGAAGATATCTGAAGACATGTCGGCAATCATAGGAATTGGAGAATCCAAGTCTTCGTGAAGTTCAGTACCATAGATGGTATTGTTGGTAGTTACATGGAAGTAGTCTGCATCTTCAGGAATAGTGTAACCCTTCGGAATATAGTTGAATGTAGTTTCGGCAGAAGAAGCCACTTCCACTACTTCACCAAATGCTTTGGCTTCCTTGATGGCTTTCTTTGACCAAACGCCTGTATTCAAATAAGCAGCCTTCTTTTCCAAGAAGTTATATGGAACCATGCAGAACTGCATACTTGCACCACCACCCACGAACAATACCGAATAACCTTCCGGAATGTTCAGCAATTCCTTGAACAAAGCAACGGCTTCGTCAAGCACTGCCTGAAAATCCTTGGAACGATGGCTGATTTCCAAAATGGAAAGACCATTGAAATCCAATACGGCTTGAGCTGTATTTTCGATTACCTCGCGTGGCAGGATAGATGGACCTGCACTGAAATTGTGTTTTTTCATATTAAAATGATTTATTGTTTAACAATCATGTTTCAGTATTATGATAAGGCGAATTTACATATTATTTTCATATTGGCAAAATAAACATCTAACTTTTTCAAAGTGTAAGATATGCTTTAGAATATAAAATCTGATAATTTGTCATTATTTTGCCTCTTCAATGATGGTTTTTACGCCCTTAATCTTTTCTCCTCGGATTAAGTTGAGGGTTTGCTTTACCTTTTTGCGCGATATAGCTGCAAACGAATAATGGTCTTTTACATCAATTCGTCCTACATCTTCCTTGTTTAGATTACCTTTTTTAAAGAGAAAGCCCACAATATCGATCTTATTGATTTTATCTTTCTTTCCTTTGCCTATGTAGAGTGTCACAAATTCAGGATTCGATGGTTTTGGAGTAATTTCCGGCAATTGGAAGGTCTCCGGTTCTTCCTGAATGTAGGCAGGCAAGGTTTCTTCTCCGTGAAGGATGATGTATGAATTTCCTTCGGCTTCCCATCGGGCCGTACGTCCGTTTCGGTGGATGTATCCGTCTTCTTGGATAGGAAGATGGTAATGCACCACGTTCTCGATATCGGGGATATCGAGTCCACGAGCAGCCAGGTCGGTAGAAATGAGTACATGACAACTTCCATTGCGGAACTTGTAAAGCGAACGTTCACGGTCTTCCTGTTCCATACCTCCGTGAAAAACGCCACAAGGGAGCTTCTGCGATTGGAGGTACTTCCCTACTCTGTCTACACTTTCGCGGTGATTGCAGAAGACAAGCGTAGATTGGCTTCCCAGGGTGCAGAGCAATTTATACAAGGTTTCGAGCTTGTCTTTGATAGGCGACATTACCTTATATATATGTATGCGATTGGATAACGGCTTTTCTTCATCCAAGAAACAAAGTTTGATGGTATGGTTCATGCCGGTGAAGTTCGGGATTTCTTCCGAATCGGTAGCCGAGAGCAAGAAGCGTCTTTTCAGGCTTGGAAGCTGACCGATAACGGTTGCCATTTCTTCCTGAAAGCCGAATTCCAAACATTTGTCGAACTCATCGATAACGAGTGTGCGCACGGTTGAAGCATCGAAGTTCTGCTTGCTCAAGTGGTCGTTCATACGTCCGGGTGTACCGATGATGATGGAAGGCTGGATGCCCTTCATGGTGCGATGTTCTTCCATGGCCGGTCTACCTCCATAGCAACTCATCACCTTGTATGGGGTATTCATGCTCTTGAAAACCTGATCAATCTGCAAAGCCAATTCGCGAGAAGGAACCAAAACTACGGCTTGCACGCCTTTTACCTCCGGATTCAATGTTTCGAGCAATGGCAAGAGATAAGCCAATGTCTTGCCGGAACCAGTTGGCGACAAGAGAATCAGGTCCTTGCCTTCTTTCCAAGCATCGATGGATGCTTCCTGCATAGGGTTCAGCGACTCGATTTTCAAGTTGGCGAGAGCTTGGGATATGTGTGATGTCAGTTTCATAATCATTCTTTTTTAGTTATAGCGAGCGAAGAACATTTCCGGTTCTCTTCTTTCTTTGTAAGCATGGTTGAATTTCAGGGATGCCAGCATGTATTTCAATCCTCTGAACTTGCGGCTCTTGGTAGGACATACCACGATGCAACGTCCGCATTTGATGCACTTGGTCTGATCCACCTCCTCCGGAGTTGCTTTTTGGATGGCTCCAGTAGGACAAAGTTCCACGCACTTCCCGCATTCCTTACATGAATTCGTTCCCGACGGATAGATGGGAATCGAACCCGGAATCTTGTAAGGACGGTTCCCCGGGATATGGATAGGCAACAGCTTTTCTCTGTTTTTATGGAAAATCTTGTTGCTTTCGTCGGCAAAGACATTCATTTGCAAATAGTCATCTGCATCCGGACGATGTGTCCCTACCTTAGGGAAGATGCTATGCTGGGCAATAAACGCTCCCGCTGAAATGACTTGGAATCCATTTTCCGAAAGCAAGTCCGACAATTCCAACAAGGCATCATCGTAATGGCGATTGCCATATACTGCTACGGCAATGGCAGGTGTTCCTTTCCCCTTGAATTGGCGGATGCGGTCTACGGCCATCTTCGGCACTCGTCCGGCATATACGGGGATTCCCACAATCAGCAATTCATCTTTGGGTATAACAATTTCTCCGATTGGGGCATTGTTGGTGATGTCGCACTCTGTCACTTCTTCGGACAGGCGCTTGGCCAAGTGTCCTACAATCCGGTGAGTGGTGTAGGTTGCACTGAAATATACGGTAGTTATCTTCATTGTCTTATCTTAGTCATTCTGCCTACAAAGATAAGATTTTATTTGTGAATGGATGGTTTAATTCGATTGTTTTTGGAAAACAAGGATGTTCTCTGGTAGTTGATAAAAGGCTGCAAGTCCGAAAACTTACAGCCTTTTTTGTCATTTCTCTATTTGCCATACGCCTTTTATTTTAGAGCGTTCGGAGTTGATATAGCCATTTTCTTTTAACCAATTTACTGCTCGGTAAATGGACGTTTCTCCTACTCCCAAATTATCCTCCAATTGAGAATACTTAATCTTAGGATTCAAACATATTGCCTCATAAACGTTTTTATATAGTATCGTTGGAAATGGAGGTTTTTGATTCATTTTCCTCCATTTTTGGAGGTTTTTACTTTCTTCCATGGAGGTTTTTGATTCATTTTCCTCCATTTTTGGAGGTTTTTGGTAACCAACCTCAGATTCCTTCACTACCAAAAAACCTTGCTCGATGGCTTTTCTCTCCAAATTAGTACCGACTGGCGAGATACGTTCCGTTACTAAAAATGCTGTAATCAAGCTAAGGTCAAATTCTGGAAGTCCGTTTCCATTTTCTTCCAGTTGGTCTTGAACTTGAAGTACCCCACGGCTAAAACGGTTCACAAATCCCAATACCTTCATTCCTTCTGCTACTACTAAATTTCGATAATCATTCACACGGGGGAAGTTCTCACGATTTGCTTTTCCGTATAATCCACCTGGATTTAGAATCTCTATCCGGTCATCATATTGATAGAACTGGATAGGACCATTTCCGGTGTAGTCACGATGGCAGATAGCATTCATTAGTAATTCTCGTGTAGCCCAATAAGGATAGTCTACCACATTTTCTTCTCGGGCAGCAGATACCGGAATTGGGCGACGGTTGGCAATGGTGGCTTTGATGAAAGTATCCAGTTCAGGCAGAATCTTGCAAAGGTTTCCGGCAAACTTATGTTCCGTCATAATCTCTCCGGCACGGCCTTTACCTCTGAATCGGACATACTGTACGTATGCACCGCCCAAGAAGCGTTCCACATTCTTACCAAAGAAAAGTATACCTGCGTATGTTGGGCAATCAAACTTCAAATCATAGAATCCCAAAGCTTGCATCTGTTCCTTGATGTCACGTTTGTCTGTTTCCACCACTTCATCTGGAATAGCTTTAGGCAAATAGATATGCTTGAACACCTGCAAGTCCAAATCGTTGACAGATGCTCCAAAACAAGGCGTTGAGTCAAATGTCTGCACATTCGCTGCTCTGCGTTCCAATAAAATATGTTCATCAGCTTCGTTGGCAACTGCTTTTCGTGGACCGATTCGTACCCATATTCTTCCTTTGTAGCGAACGGGTGGAAAAATGGCAGGTTGTACTTCTACCATTACTATGTCTCCTTCGGGCAGGGAAATTTTCTCAACTACCATCGATGGTTGTGGCTGGATGTTCCCATCCGTACGGATAGCTGCCAAATTTTTCAGTAAGTCATCTGTGACATCTACTCCTTGAACCGTACCGTCATCAGCAACACCGAGAAATAAATATCCAGGTTGCTTATGGTTAGGCAAGTCATTGGCAAATGCACAAATGGCTTGACCGAATTTATCCGTATTGGTGGTAGAAATAGTTCTTTCTACTCGGTCATTTTCTATATCGTTGAGCAATTCTCGAAGTTTGGTTGTTGTTATCATAAATATTACATCTTTTAATATTGTTTCTTCAGTATAACATAATCATATATAAGTGATATATAAGCGGTTTTGATTTGTTCATCTGTTACATCAATATTTATGTTATATTGTTTTATTATTTTCATCATATACGATGTTACATATTCTAAAATATTTGTTTGAATGTAATTTTTAATGGTAAGCATCCGAAGAAATACCCATTGTAGCGATTGTAGTTATGTGCGACCTTTGCATTTGCAATAGTGCTCATAACTACAATTGTTTTATTTATGACTAAAGATGATTTTTTGCAGTTGCAGGAATTGCAACGTAATAGCG
>JAFYWH010000066.1 GCA_017558175.1 Bacteroidaceae bacterium | reverse complement strand
CTTTCGAATGGACGTCAATACCACAAGCACGTTGTATCAACTGAGGGAATGTAACATTTGCCATAACTTACCTTTTTACGTATTCACATTACAAAGGTAACTTCAGCTTAATATTTTCATTCACTTTGGCGAGATTTTTTTTATCTCATGGACATTTCATAATATGTGATTCTTGAATTTATTCATGTAAGTTACGTGAACGCAGATAGTCCAACATGAGTTGTGGACGGTCTGTCTGAAGGATGCGTGCACCCAAGGTGTCGATCATATAGCCATAGGTTCCGTCCACGTCTTCTACCGCCTTGTCATCGTGATGGCCGGCACAAAGCGAAGCCCAAAGGGTGTTGTACCATATCAACGAACGGCCCTTCAATGCCTTTTCCATCTTGGCTGGAACCTGGCTTTCAGGATTGCTCCAGCACAATTCGAATGCTACCGGCTTCATGTCGTTCAGGAAGTCATAGATAGCTTGTTCCGATTCAGGCTTGTCGATGCTGACGATGGGCATGTAAATCACCTTATCCAAATACTTGCCGAATTTTTCGCGAACTTCATGGGCTGGCTGTCCACCCTTCATGACGATGAGGTTGGTGGTGCCGGTCTTTTCCAAGAGGGCAAACACTTCGTCGAAGTAGCGGTCGGCTTTATCCAAGTTGATCATGATTTTGCCTTTGCATGCCAATAATACATCTTCCAAGGTAGGAACCTTGCAGGTGGTGACATTGCCTTGGTGGTCTTTCAAGTTGAGCTTTGAAATCTCTTCCCAAGTGGTTTCTGCAATGTTTCCGCTACCGGTAGTCATGCGGTCCAAGTTATGGTCGTGCATCAGCATGAGTACGCCATCTTTGGTGCGCTGGACATCGAGTTCCAACATGTCTACTCCCATATCGATGGAGCTTTGTACGGCCTCCAATGAGTTCTCGGGGAAGTTACGCCAGTCGGCACGATGGGCTACCACAATGACATTGCTTTCATCGCAAGTCAACAATTGTTCTCTGATCTGTTCGGCTCTGGTTGGGGCCGTTCCTGTGCTGCATGATACAAGTAGGGTACAGATGCATGCAAAGAGCAGGATGAATGTCTTTCTCATGTTTTCTTATTTTGAAGGTTTATATACATAGATGATGTTTGGAATTTTTCGTTCTCCCTGGTGGTCGAACTTTTTGTTGTCCGACGGAGAGTTCAGCACTCCGTTCTCCGGTGCGCCATCCATCCAAAGGGTGGTAGAACCACCACCATCCAAGTTGAGTGCATCGTGTCCTCCCAAGATGCGGATGAGGTGAGTCAGTTCGGCAATGCTTACACCGGTAGCATTTCCTTGGCGACGTCCGTCTACGGTGATGAATACCGTTTTCTTGTCTTTAGTGGTGAAGATGGCACTACGCGGATGCTTGGTCTTGTTGAACGTATCGTTTTCGTCATTCCATACATCCTTCCCGTTTTGTCTCAACAATGGGCCGGAACCTAAGGTAGCACCTTTCTTCTGTTTGTAATTGGTCTCTATTTCCTTGTTCCAAGAAATGATCTTAGTCTTGTTCTTGTGTACATATACGGCTCCTGTACAACGGGCAAACAAGTGGTTTTCAGTCGTGTCGACCACTTCCTTGCCTTTTCCCAAATAGCAAACAGAGAAGCCTTCCTTCATGTTGTAAAACGAGCCATTGATGGAAGCCAATGCCTGGTTTTCCTTGGATATGAGGCTGGTTTGCTTCATTTCCGAAATGGCTATGTCCAAATGAAGTTTCTTGGTCGATGGAATCTCAATCAGATTGATGTATTGAGGGCCCTTGTACAAGTCGGTAAAGATAGCCCGCTTGTGAACGATTTGGTCGGGCGTGGTGGTTGTTTCCCATTGAGCTGAAACAATGGCGATGGAATCCGCTTCTGTCTGGGCAGATAGGGAACCTGTTAAACTACAGAGTAGTATAATGATAGAGATGAGTTGTTTTTTCATGGTTGTTGTATTTAAAATTTAACGGAATCTGAATATTCTATCAAAGTAGTTACTTCACTTCTCCTTTGAGTCTCAAGGTATCTCCGCAATCTTCGATTTCGAAGAGGTGAGCACGTTCCAAACCACCTCCATTAGGCGAATGGAGCACCAAGCGAAGATCGCCTTCGAAGGTCTTGAAGATCATGCCATGTCCACCATCTTTTTCGAACAATGGCTCTTTCTGTTGGCGCCACGGACCGATAACCTTTCCGGTAGCTGATTCAGCAATGCCGATGGCATAGTCACCGTTCTTGAAGCTTGACCAGATCATCAGCAATTTGCCGGTCTTTGTGCGATAGAGGAAACAACCGTCGGTTACATACGTGCGTTGGCCATCGGCACGAGCGCTACCGGTAGACCACTCGGCTGCTGAAGCACAGAACAAGCGGATGGGTTGGCCGATGGTGCCCGACAAGTCGTCTTTCAGTTGCACCAATTCCATGGTGCCATCCATCATTTCCACCCATTCGTGGCAATAAATCATGTAAGGAATTCCGTTTTCTATCCACAAGGTTCCGTCCAGACACATCTGTCCCATTGGGGTGTGTGGAACTTTCTCTTCGAATGCTTGGAAAGGTCCTTCGGGACGATCTGCCCAAAATACTTGGGTAGCTCGATGGGTATATGCCGGATGTCCCTTCTCGGGCGCTTTCCAAATGATGTCGCTATTCAGCGTGGCAAACAAGTAATACTTGCCATTGTAGGTGTGAACTTCCGGTGCCCAAACGGTTCCGGTAATCCAATTGTCGCGAGGAACATCGAATACCCGTACCGGACCTGTCCACGTTTTCAAATCCTTACTTTTGTAGGCTACCATGCCACCATAGGTCTTCCCGTTCTCGGTGATAGGCGAAGAGGCATACATATAATATACCCCTTCTTCTGCCACAGGCACGATGAAAGGGTCGCGGATATAAATATCCTTTAAGGTGAGATTTTGTGCAAATGAACCGATGACCATACAGAGGGTCATGAATAAAAGGAGTGCTTTCTTTTTCATAGTATTGTTTATTGAGGTTCGAACCATCATGATGTCAAAGCAAAAGTAAAGTTTTATAGGTTTCCAGCCAAGAATTTGGTGGAGTATTTCCATGTGTCAGGTGCAATTGGTGAATTCAAAAAGCGAATACGCCTCGAGCCTTTTTAAAAACGCCTTGACGTTTTGACTAAAACGCTTAGGCGTTTTGCTTCGAACGCCTAAGCGTTTGAAATCTAATGATGTTTCTTCCCCAGAGATTGCTTGGCTGAAAAGAAAAGATTATCTTTGCGATATTGAGTTAAAACCTTAAAATAGAAATGCTATGAATGAACAAAAGATTAAGCAGGCGTACGACTTGGCCGTGGAACGTTATGCAGCTATCGGTATCGATGTAGAGAAAGTGATGGAACAGTTGCAGAAGGTTCAGTTGTCGCTTCATTGTTGGCAGGCAGACGATGTTACCGGCTTTGAATCGGCAGGCGAATTGACCGGTGGCATTCAGGCTACGGGCAACTATCCGGGCAAGGCTCGCAATATCGATGAATTGCGTGCCGATATCCTCAAGGCTGCTTCGTTGATTCCGGGTAACCATCGCCTGAATTTGCACGAAATATATGGTGACTTCGGTGGTAAGTTTGTAGATCGTGATGAGGTAGAACCGGCGCATTTCGAGAGCTGGATGCAATGGGCTGCTGAGAACAACATGAAGCTGGACTTCAATTCCACATCGTTCTCTCATCCGAAGTCGGGCGACTTGTCCTTGTCGAATCCGGATGAAGGAATCCGTAATTTTTGGATTGAGCACACCAAGCGTTGTCGTGCCATTGCCGAAGAGATGGGTAAGCGTCAGAACGATCCTTGTATCATGAACTTGTGGGTGCATGATGGTAGCAAGGACATCACCGTGAACCGCATGAAATATCGTGCTTTGTTGAAGGACTCGTTGGATAAAATCTTTACAGAAAAATACGATAACATGAAGGATTGTATCGAGTCGAAGGTTTTCGGTATCGGTTTGGAAAGCTATACCGTGGGCTCGAACGACTTCTACATTGGCTATGCTTCGCAGAATCAGAAAATCATTACTCTGGATACCGGTCACTTCCATCCTACGGAAAGCGTGGCGGACAAGGTGTCATCCATGTTGCTCTTTGTGCCGGAACTGATGTTGCACGTGAGCCGACCGGTTCGTTGGGATTCCGACCATGTAACCATCATGAACGACGATACACTCGACCTCTGCAAGGAAATCGTCCGTTGCGATGCATTGGATAGAGTACATATCGGCTTGGACTATTTCGATGCTTCCATCAATCGTATCGGTGCATACGTCATCGGTAGCCGAGCTACCCAGAAGTGCATGTTGCAGGCATTGCTCGAACCATTACATTTGTTGCGTCAGTACGAAGCAAACGGACAAGGCTTCCAGCGCTTGGCTTTGTTGGAAGAAAGCAAGTCGTTGCCATGGAATGCCGTATGGGATATGTTCTGCTTGAAGAACAACGTGCCGGTAGGCGAGGCCTTCATTGGCGAAGTGGAAAAGTACGAAGCGGAAGTGACATCGAAAAGATAACTGAGGTATGGAAATAATCATCGGACTTTTAATCATCGCCATTGGTGCGTTTTGTCAATCGAGTTCGTATGTACCCATCAACCGAATTAAGGAGTGGAGTTGGGAATCGTATTGGATTGTTCAAGGCGTGTTCGCTTGGTTGGTGTTCCCTTTCTTGGGAGCCTTGTTGGCGGTGCCATCCGGACATTCCTTGTTCGAGATTTATGTTGCTAACCCTACCGATACGCTTTGGACCATGTTCTTCGGTGCCTTGTGGGGCGTGGGTGGCTTGACATTCGGACTTTCCATGCGCTACTTGGGAGTGGCCCTGGGACAATCGGTGGCACTCGGAACTTGTGCCGGATTGGGAACAATCCTTACACCCATATTTACCGGAAAGACGGACGATTTGACTACACCGGTCATCGTAGGTGTGGTGGTTACGTTGTTGGGCATCGGTATCATCGGATATGCCGGAAGTCTGAAGTCGGCTTCATTGAGTGAAGAGGAAAAGCAGAAGGCGGTGAAGGATTTTAACTTCACGAAAGGTATCCTGGTGGCTCTCTTGGCTGGTTTCATGAGTGCATGTTTCAGCATCGGTTTGGGATTTGGCGAGAGCCTCTGTTTCCCGGAAAGCGAAGAACTTTATCAGACTTTGCCGGCTACGCTTATGGTAACCGTGGGTGGCTTCTTGACCAACGCTTGCTATTGCTTCTATCAGAATAGCCGAAACCGTACATGGAGTGACTATGGAAAGAGTGCCTTGTATGGCAACAACTTGTTGTTCTGTGCTTTGGCAGGTATCTTGTGGTATAGCCAGTTCTTCGGTTTGAGTTTAGGTAAGGGTTTCTTGGCTTCATCGCCGGTGTTGCTTACCTTCTCCTGGTGTATCTTGATGTCGCTGAACGTGACTTTCTCCAACGTATGGGGAATTATCCTGAAGGAATGGAAGGGTTGTTCTTCAAAGACCATCGTGGTATTGTTGGTTGGTCTTGTGGTGTTGATTGTATCTTCTTTCCTTCCTCAATTATTGAAATAAATAAACAATCTTAAATTAGAATTGAACATGAACTCTATATTGAATAATCGTCCGGTATTGGCTCGTGAAGTGAATAAGGTGGCCGAAACCGCTGGATATTTGTGGGAAAAAGGTTGGGCCGAACGTAATGGTGGTAACATTACTATAAACATTACCGAATGGGTGGATGATGAAATCCGCCAGATGCCGGCCATCAGCGAAGTTTATCCGATTGGTGCTACCTTGCCTTACTTGAAGGGATGTTATTTCTTTTGCAAGGGTAATAACCGTCGTATGCGTGACTTGGCCCGTTGGCCAATGGAGAACGGCTCTGTAATCCGTATCTTGGACGATTGTGCTTCGTATGTCATTATTGCCGATAATCCCGTAAAGCCTACTTCCGAGTTGCCTTCCCACTTAAGTGTGCACAATGATTTGTTGCGTAAAGGCTCTCCGTACAGAGCTTCGTTGCATACACATCCTATCGAATTGGTGGCGATGTCGCACAATCCGAAATATTTGGAAAAGGATGTGGCTACCCGCTTGCTTTGGAGCATGATTCCAGAGACCAAGGCGTTCTGTCCAAGAGGCTTAGGCATTGTTCCTTACACACTTCCGGGTTCGGTGGAATTGGCAAATGCCACTATCGAAGAACTATCTGACTACGATGTGGTGATGTGGGAAAAGCATGGTGTTTTTGCCGTAGATACAGATATCATGTTAGCTTTCGATCAAGTGGATGTATTGAACAAGTCGGCTCAGATTTACATCGCATCCAAGAACATGGGCTTTGAGCCAGAGGGTATGAGCGATGCGCAGATGAAGGAAATGACCGAAGTCTTTAACTTACCGAAATGATGAAACGATTCTTTAGTGTAATAGGTTTGGTGTGTGCTTGTGCCATGGCTCAGGCACAACCTTTATTGCCTCCGGTTTGGCAAGCGGATGCAAAAGGAGATGTGCAAATAAGCAGTCGTACCATTGCATATCTTCCGGCTACTCGAATCGTATGGCAAGAAACAACGGGTGATTCATCTATCAAAGGTTTGGAAAACTTATTGTTGAAAGGCAATGGACAAGCCGATTTGTTCGATGGTCAGATAACCCGTATCAAGAATGGGGCTACCGGAAAGGCTTCGTTCTTGTTGGATTTTGGTCGCGAATTGCAAGGAGGCATCCAAATGGTAACCGGACGTTCCTCCCAAAAAGAAGTGAAGGTCCGTGTTCGTTTCGGTGAGTCGGTATCCGAAGCCATGTGCGACATTACTCCCGAGAACGGAGCGACCAACGATCATGCCATTCGCGATTTCCATTTGACTTTGCCTTGGTTGGGCGTGGCTGAAATTGGTAACTCGGGTTTCCGTTTCGTTCGCATCGATTTGGAAGAACCGAATGTGGAGTTGTGTTTGAAGGAACTCCGAGCTACCTTCGGTTATCGCGCCATTCCTTACCTTGGTTCATTCAAGTCGGACAATGAACGCTTGAACAACATTTGGATGACTGGTGCCTATACCGTTCACCTCAATATGCAGGAATTCATTTGGGACGGTGTGAAGCGTGACCGCCTGGTATGGATTGGCGATTTGCATCCCGAACTCATGACCGTCAATACCGTTTTCGGTTACAACGAAGTGATTCCAAAGAGTCTTGATTTAATTCGTGATACCACTCCTATACCTAATTGGATGAATGGTATCAGCTCTTATTCCATCTGGTGGTTGCTGATTCATCGAGACTGGTACCGCTATCAAGGCAACTTGGCTTATTTGCAAGAACAGAAAACCTATATGACTTCCTTGCTGAATCATCTCATGACCAAAATTGACGATAAGGGCAAGGAAACATTAGATGGCACTCGCTTTCTCGATTGGCCTTCTTCTCCTAATGTGAAGGGCGTAGATGCTGGTTTGCAAGCACTCATGGTCATGGCTATGCAAGCAGGGGAAGATATAGCTGAGGTCTTGGGGGATAAGGACTTGACTGTTCGTTGCAAGAAAGCGGAGAAGCGATTGTTGAAGTACGTACCGGAGCATAACCAATCCAAGCAAGGGGCCGCACTTATGGCTTTGGCCGGACTGATGAAGGCTGAAAAGGCCGATAAGGAAGTGTTGAGCGTAGGTGGTTCGCAGAACTTCTCGACATTCTACGGTTACTATATGTTGGAAGCCATGGCTATGGCCGGCAACTACCAAGGAGCCATGGATATCATCAGCGAATACTGGGGTGCAATGCTCGATTTGGGAGCCACTACTTTCTGGGAAGATTTCAACATTGAATGGACTAAGAATGCAGCCCGCATTGATGAGATAGTACTAGAAGATAAAGTGGATGTGCATCGTACTTATGGTGATTATTGTTACAAGGGCTTCCGTCATAGCTTGTGTCATGGCTGGGCATCCGGTCCTACCGCATGGTTGAGTCGTCATGTCCTTGGGGTAGAGGTGGTGGAACCAGGTTTCAAGAAGGTGCGTATTGTTCCTCACTTGGGTAATCTCAATTGGGTGGAAGGTACTTTCCCGACACCTTATGGTATTATAAAAGTCCGTCATGAGAAAGGACAGAACGGAAAGATTCATTCGGATATTCGAGTGCCGGAAGGTGTGGAATTAGTGAAATGATAAAGTTATGAACAATAAACTATTAATTACAATCTGTCTCCTGTTAGGTACATTGTTTTCATGTACTCCCCAACAAGGACAAAAGACATTGGTTGAGCCTTATGCCGAAGGGAAACCTTACACTCGCTGGTGGTGGTTTGCTTCTGAAATCCATGAGAAGGATATCAAGTATCAATTGGAATGGTTGAAAGAAAATGGATTTGGTGGGGTAGAGATTGCATGGGTTTATCCGATGCGAGGCGATAGCACCATCAAGCATCCGAAGTGGCTTTCTGAAGAGTGGGCTGCATCCGTGAACTATGCCAAGCGTACGGCCGATTCGTTGGGATTGGGTTGTGACTTCACTTACGGAACGTTGTGGCCTTTCAATGCTTTCGACTTGCCGGAAGAATATGGTTCTCGTTCTTTCTATCAACAGGAATCACCTGCCGATCGTACCCTCACTTGGGATCATCCTCGCAAGGCACGTATCATTAATCACCTCGACAAGCAGGCGTTTGCCTACTATGCAGCTCAGATGGATCAAGGATTGAAGGATGCCTACAAGGGTTCTAAGTCGGGCATCTTTGTCGATTCGTGGGAAGTGGAAACCCGTCATCTGTGGACTGCTGGCTTTGGCGAGAAGTTTCAAGAACGTTTCGGCTATGCTATCGAACCGTTGATGGACAATCTTTATCAACCCGGTAATGAAGATGTGTATTACGATTACATGACCCTCTTGTCAGATTATGTGTTGTATGACTTCTATCAGCCATTCACCGAGCATGCTCATACGCAGGGAGCCTTCTCACGTGCCCAATGTGGTGGTGCTCCTGCCGATTTGCTTACGGCCTTCATGTTGGTTGATGTGCCAGAAACCGAAGCCATTCTTTATGAACCGAACTTCGGACGCATACCAGCTTCAGCAGCTGCATTGGCCGGTAAGGAGGTGGTTACTTCCGAAACCTTTACTTGTTTGTATGGTTGGAGAAAATGGGGTGGCAAAGGTCCTCATCAGGATGAAGAACAAGTAGCGGATATGCGTTTGATTGCTGATGCTTTGTTTGCCAACGGAACCAATCAGATTATTTGGCACGGTATGCCTTATAATGAACAAGGTAAAGGGAAGAACGATAACCATTTCTATGCTTCCGTTCATGTAGGCCCAGATTCCTATTTCAAAGATCAGTTGAAGGAATTCAATGACTACATGGCTAAGGTTTCTCGCTATATGCGTAAAGGTAGAGTTTATTCAGATATAGCGCTCTATCTGCCTTTGGAAGATTCTTGGATGGGAGTGGAATATCCTGATTCGCTTCAGATGCCGTGGGTGTGGGGAGAATACGAACTTCGTTATGTCTTTGCTCCCAATTATTTGCAAGGCTATCAGCCTTTGTGGGTAAATGCCAAGGTGCTTTCTGAAGCGCATGTGACCAATGGCATAATGCACTATGGCGACTTGCAATTCTCGGCTTTGGCTGTTGATGTGGAATGGTTGGATTTGACAGCTTTGCGTCAGGTTCTTCGTTTGGCAAAGGAAGGCTTACCAGTAGTAATGGCTCGTGAACCGAAGCAACCAGGCAAGAATAAGTCGGAAGAATTTGCCCGTCTATATGCTGAGTTGATGCAATTGGAAGATGTATCAGTAAGTTCGGAAGAAGTTTTAACTCAGAAGCCATTGTTGGAAGGAGAGGACTTGCCCGATTTCTGGTGTCGCCAGGATGGAGAAGAGCTTTACATTTTCTTGGCTAATCCAGTAGCCAAGAATCTGAAATATCCTTTGCGTTATGGACAAGCTTTTGAAGATCAAGGTTCACAACGTACATTGGTGGTAAATACCAAAGCTGGTGCACAACCACTTCAACTGAATTTCAAACCTAATGAATCTTTGTTGTTGAAAGTAACAAAGGACGGAAAAGTAGAAATCTTGGATTTAGGATTTGCGGCAAAGAAAATCGCTGAATGAATATGCTAAAATGATAGCCTTCCGATTGTGGGTGAACTTAGGTTTTCTATAATCGGAAGGCTATTTATATAGGTATGTATTTATGCTGTATAGTGTGCTTCTACACCGATACTTTTCGCACATGCTCCCATAGGTGGATTCTCTTTGTTGAGGCATATATTGATTGATTCTATGGCAGGGAAATGTTGGAAGAGACTCTTTGCGATACGATGACAAACATGTTCCAATAATTGGGATGGTATGGCCATCTCTTCTTTGACGATTGCATGGATATCGGCATAACTGATGGTTCCTTTCAATTCGTCGATTTCTGCAGCATGGATGAAGTTTGTTTTCAGTTTCAAGTCAATATAGAAATAAGCACCCACCTGATTTTCTTGGGGGAGCACTCCATGGAAGGCATAGAACTTCATTCCTTCCATCTTTATATACATGTCAGTAGCTTGCATGGTGAAAAAATAAAAGTGTCATTCTGAGATTCTTCGCGATGCTCAGAATGACACTACATATAGGTTGAACATATTTGTTATCCGCAACGTGATGTACCGCAGTTCTTGCAAATCAAGCAGCCTTCTTGGTAAATCAATGATTCCTGTCCGCAATTCGGGCATTTCTGTCCTTCTGCCTTGGTACCATCTACTACGTATTTCTTCAAAGCACGTTCCACGCCATTCTTCCAAGTGTTGATGTTTTCGCTATCCAATTGGAGAGAGTCAACCAACTTGATGACACGGTCGATAGGCATACGCCAACGAAGCACGCCTGAAATCAATTTAGCATAGTTCCAGTATTCCTTGTTGAACTTTTCAGACAATCCTTCGATGGTAGTCTTATAACCACGTTTGTTCTCGAACTGGAAGTCATAATGCTTGTGTCCGTCTTCGTCTACATTCTTGATGATGCGACCACTGGTTACTGACTTAGGCAATAAGATACCTTCTTCATCGTCTTGCAAACCGGTGAAGATTTCGTATGGATGTCCGTCGAGCAAACCTACAAAGGCTACCCACTTTTCCTTGTTGTTCTGGAAACGAATAACATCGGCTTCCAATACCTTAGGACGAACTTCTACTACATCCGGTTGCTTGCAGATAGGAACTTCCTGTTTCTTTTTGTCCTTAGTCGAAATCAAGACACCGGCACGTGAACCATCACGATATACGGTACAGCCTTTACATCCTGAACGCCAAGCTTCTACATAAAGGCGGTTAACCAAATCTTCGTCTACATCGTTCGGAAGATTGATGGTAACACTGATAGAGTGGTCTACCCATTTTTGGATTCTGCCTTGCATCTTGACCTTCATCAACCAATCCACATCGTTTGATGTAGCTTTGTTATAAGGAGACTTTGCTACCAAGTCGTCTATTTCTGCTTGGTCATAACGTTTCTTGGTGTCATATCCGTTTGCTTCCATCCAAGCCAAGAACTTGTGATGGTAAACAATGTATTCTTCAAAAGCATCACCAGTTTCGTCCACGAAGTCTACATGTACTTGTGGGTCGTTTGGATTTACTTTTCTTCTGCGCTTGTAAACTGGCATGAAGACGGGTTCGATGCCCGATGTTGTTTGTGTCATCAAGCTGGTGGTACCAGTAGGAGCAATGGTCAAACAAGCAATGTTTCGGCGACCATATTGCTTCATTTCTTCGTAAAGAGCAGGGTCAGCTTCCTTGATGCGGTTGATGAACGGATTGTTCTTTTCGCGTTCCGAATCGTAGATAGCAAATGCACCACGTTCTTTAGCCATGTTCACAGAAGAACGATAAGCTTCCAAAGCTACAATCTTGTGTACTTCTTCCGAGAAAGCTGTTGCTTCTTCGGTGCCATAACGCAAGCCCATAGCAGCAATCATATCGCCTTCGGCAGTAATACCAACTCCGGTACGACGGCCTTGTCCGCTCTTCTTATAAATCTTTTCCCATAAATGTCTTTCTGCACCCTTTACTTCCTCGCCTTCTGGATCGGAATCAATCTTTTCCATAATCTTCTCGATTTTTTCCAATTCGAGGTCGATGATGTCATCCATGATGCGTTGTGCCAAACCAACATGCTTTTTGAACAAGTCGAAGTCAAAGTAAGCATCCTTAGTAAACGGATTGACTACATATGAATAAAGGTTGATAGCCAACAAGCGACAAGAGTCGTATGGACAAAGTGGAATTTCTCCGCAAGGGTTGGTAGAAACCGTACGAAAGCCGAGGTCTGCATAACAATCAGGTACAGATTCGCGGAGGATAGTATCCCAGAACAATACTCCTGGCTCTGCCGACTTCCATGCGTTGTGGACAATCTTCTTCCATAAGGCAGTTGCATTGATTTCCTTGGTAAATTGAGGCTCTACAGCATCGATGGGATATTGTTGCATGTACGGAGTTCCATTCACAGCTGCTTGCATGAAAGCATCATCCAGCTTAACTGATACATTGGCACCAGTTACTTTACCTTCGGTCATCTTTGCGTCGATGAACGATTCAGAATCCGGATGCTTGATGGATACACTTAGCATCAAGGCACCACGGCGACCGTCTTGAGCCACTTCGCGAGTGGAGTTGGAATAACGCTCCATAAATGGAACCAAACCGGTAGATGTCAAAGCAGAGTTTTTTACCGGAGAACCCTTTGGACGGATATGCGACAAGTCATGACCTACACCACCACGACGCTTCATGAGTTGTACTTGTTCTTCGTCGATACGGATGATGGCTCCATATGAGTCAGCTTTACCATCGATACCAATTACAAAACAATTGGATAATGAAGCTATCTGGAAGTCGTTTCCGATACCAGTCATCGGGCTGCCTTGTGGTACGATGTACTTGAAATGGTCGAACAAATCGAATAGTTCTTGTGCACTAAGTCCGTTAGCGTATTTAGCTTCAATACGCGCTACTTCATTGGCAATACGCCAATGCATATCTTCCGGAGACTGTTCGTAAATGTTTCCGAAAGAATCTTTCACTGCATATTTGTTTACCCAAACTCTTGCAGCCAATTCGTCGCCTTTGAAATATTCCAAGGATTTTGCAAAGGCTTCATCATAGGTGTAGGTTTGCTTTTCCACTTTTAATAATCTTGAGGTTATGGTAATAAATCGGTTAAGTTGTAGTTGTTTTCGTATAGATTATAAATGCAGGTGCAAAGATATGAATGCTGGTTGAATTGACAAAAAAAACAACAAAAAAGTTATTAACAATTTGAAAAGTTTTCCATTTGTATTTGTTAATAACTTATGTTATAATTAATTAGATTTTTTGTAGAATCGAAAAGTTGTCCGTTTTGGGAAATTGTAGTATTGTGTCTGTTGATAAATAAGCGTAATCTGTGTACAAAAGGTTGCCTTTGCTTTAGCGTATTTGGAGAAAAATATGTATGTTTGCACAAAAGAAAAAAATATGGATTGTATAAAGAATAGACGGACTATCCGTAAGTATAAGCAGGAAGAAATTCCGGCTGCTTTATTGAATGAATTATTGGAAGAGGCTTTCCGTGCTTCGACCATGGGGAATATGCAGTTGTATAGCGTGGTTATCACCCGTGATCAACAGGTGAAGGAGAAGTTGGCACCGGCTCATTTCAATCAGCCGATGGTGACTTCTGCTCCCGTAGTGTTGACTTTCTGTGCCGACTTCAATCGCTTCAGCAAGTGGTGTAAATGCAGAAAGGCAGAACCTGGATATGACAATCCTATCTCCTTTATTAATGCGGCCAGTGATGCGTTGTTGGTAACACAGAACTTCTGTACGTTGGCTGAGGCTCATGGTTTGGGTATTTGCTATTTGGGTACAACGGTTTATAATCCCGACAAGATTGTGGATGTTCTGCAATTGCCAGAATTGGTTATGCCAATAGCTACCATTACTGTAGGTTATCCGGATGAATGTCCTGCTCAGCCAGAACGTTTGCCTTTGGAAGGTATCTTACATGAAGAAGTATATCATGACTATACATCGGAAGATATTGAGCGGATTTATTCGGCGAAAGAAGCTATGCCGGAAAACCAACATTTTGTAACCATTAATAATAAGGAAACGTTGGCTCAGGTGTTCACAGATATTCGTTATAAGAAAGCCGATAATGAATATATGTCCGAGGTGTTGAAGAAGACATTGAAGCAACAAGGGTTCAGAAAGTAAGGACAGAAAAAGAGGAACAATGCTAAGCAAAGTTCCTCTTTCTTTTTTATTTAGATCTGAATGACATTTCAATCTCTTCAATTTCTGCTTTTATGTCCTTGTCTATTTCTACCAAATCCTTGACTATCTTGCAAGCATGGAGAACTGTAGCATGATCTCGGTTACCAATGAAATGGCCAATCTTCGATGTCGAGATTTCAGTATGCTTCTTGGCTAAGAACATGGCAATCTGGCGTATTTGTACCACTTCGCGCTTTCTTGTCTTGGAGTTCAAGACAGATACATCCACTTTGAAATGTTCGCATACCTTGTCTACGATTTCTTCAATAGTCAATGGCTTGCTTTCGATGATACGTACGGTCTTACGAACAATACGTTCTGCTAAATCCATGTCTATTTCACGCTTTAACAAAATGGATTGTGCCAACAGAGAGTTGATGATACCTTCCAATTCGCGTACGCTCTCATTTACGTTTTCGGCAATGAAGTTGATGACATTTTCTGGAATGTTCAAACCATCGCGATGAATCTTGTTAAGGAGGATGTTCTTTCTAAGTTCCTTATCAGGCTTTTCCATTTCAGCTACCAATCCCCATTTGAAGCGTGTCAACATGCGTTCTTCCATACCTTGCAACATGATTGGAGCACGGTCGGATGTCAGAATCAACTGCTTTCTGTTCTGGTGAAGATGGTTGAAGATGTGGAAGAATGTATTTTGAGTCTTGGTAAGACCTGCAAATTCTTGAATATCATCCACAATCAAAACATCGATATCTTGGTAGAACTTCATGAAACTGTTGTAGTTGTTGGTTCTTACCGAGTCTGTATATTGTACTTGCAACAAGTGTGCAGATACATACAATACACGTTTTTCCGGATAAAGCTCCTTGATGCGTGTACCGATGGCATTGGTCAAGTGTGTCTTGCCTACACCTGATGGGCCATAGAGGAACAAAGGATTGAAGGTCGTAGCCGGATTTTTGGCTACGGTCTCTGCTACGGTTCGTGAGAACTCGTTGCTTGTTCCTTTGATGAAGTTTTCGAAATTATAGTTTGGATTCAAATGCGGATCCAAATCCTGCGGAGCGGGTGCTTGCATCGGATTAGGAGCCTTGTTGGCATTACGTATAGTGCTTGGAGCCGGAATCGCAGATGAACGATTTTGGCTTTCCATGTTAACAGAAATATGATTGGTCTTGTCGGCAAGGACACTATACATCAATCGCGTACCTTCACCAATTTGCTTGTTGAGGGTAGCACGCAACAAATCCGCGAACTTTTCTTCCAGGAATTCATAGAAAAAAGGACTCGGAACTCCAATAGTCAAAGCTTTGTTTTCGTACTTCAATGGTACGATAGGCTTGAACCAAGTGTTGAAGGTTGTTTCTGGGAGGTTGTCATGAATCATCTGGAGACAACGATTCCATAAACCGATGTGTTCGTTTTCAATCATATTGTGCATTTATTAATCCAAACGAAATTTCTACTGATGCAAATTTCTGAAGGAATTTCTAGAAAAACAAATAGCTTTTTATTTGCTTTTTTCCTCAGAAATATAAGTGTTTTAATTTCAGGGTTTTATGATTTTACCCTTTTAAAGGGTTGAAAAAAGGCTTGTATAAATCTAAACCCTTGAAAATAAGAGCTATATTAAAAAGCTCTTTTTCTTGAGGTGAAAAAGAAACGGCTTTTCCCTTTTGTCTTGGCCACATTTTGAGTGATTTGGTGGAAAAACCGTTTCTTTCTTTTATTTAGATCGTTTCTATATTACTCGTTTCCGGCCTTATCCTTCTTTCCGAATAGAGAGAAGTGTACGTATCGTTTCGGGTGAGCCTGCAAATCTTCCAACAAAGAAGCTGCATTGGCCGTTGTGGTGCTCAAGTTGTTGTACAAGGTAGGATCGTTGAAGAGCAAGCCTACGGTGTTGTCCTTGCTGTTGAGCTTGTTGGTCATTACCTTTACATTATATAAGGTGGAGTCAATCTTGCGGAAAGTTTCTGCATAATCGATGCCTTTCAAGTTTTCGCTGATAACGGTAAAGTTGTCTGCAAGGGTCACCATGCGATTGGTAATCTGTGGAAGGTCGTTCTTCATCAGTTGGTTCAAATGTTGTGTAGTGACATTCAAGTTCGATGTCAGCTTTTCTGCATTCTCGATGGTAGCGGTCAATGCCGGATGAGCCAACAACTGATTCAACGAGTGAAGAATGGAGTCCATTTTAGGCATGATTTGTTCTACCTTAGGCATAATGCCTTCGGCAACGCCCATCAAACCATTGTTAACAAACCCTGGCAAGGTATCGCCTGGATGATAGTATTCCTTGCTTTCCAAATCGAAGATAAGGTTCATCTTTACGGTGCCCAACATGTCTGTCACCAATTCGCCCTTGCTTCCCATAGGGATATTCATGTCTTCGTCCAATTCGATTTCCACGACAACATGGCCAGGGTTGGCATGGTTGTATGCGATGTCTCTTACCAATCCGATTTTTAAACCGCTGGCAAATATCGGACTTGAGGTAGCCAATCCGTTGATGTCGGTAAATTCCATGTAATAACAGCTCGAGGGCTTGAACATACGGACACCCTTCAGATAGTTGATACCTAAGATGAGCATGGTAATGGCAATGATGCCGATAAAACCTATTTTTACTTCTTTTCTCATAATTATCGGAGTCTTTATTCGTTATTTATCTGTTGTTCTTGAATTCCTTGATGGCTTGGTTTACATCCATTTTCTTTCCGTCCTTGAAAGCGACGATGAACGCTCCCTTGAACTTGGCGCTGATTTGTTTTTGGGTGCGCAAAACCTTATTATAATCGGTGCTCGCGCCGTATGTATACTTGTAGATACCTTTCTCTTGATAATATTCTACCGGCGATAGGCCTTTGAACTGCTTGTTGTTCGAAGCCAATTTCTTGTCCGATGTCAAGATCTGTACCTTGAACACTGGCTTGCTGGAGGTTGACTTCTTGGTAGAAGTAGCTGGCTTTTCCTTGGCTTGAGGCTTCGTTTGCTTGATGGGAGCCACTACGTTGTCTTTGGCCAACGAGGTATAACTCTGTCCTCGGTAAGTCATGAATGCCTGATAGATACTTCTGGCCAATGCATCTGTTCCTGCTTCGGAAAGCAGATAGCGTTCTTCATCGGGGGTGGAGATGTATCCCAATTCTACCAATACACCCGGCATGGTGGTTTCGCGCAATACCAGGAATCCGGCTTGATGCACACCTTTATCTATACGCTTGGCCGTGTTCCTGAACTGGCGTTGGATTTGTGTAGCCAGTTGCACACTCTTCTCCATGTTCCGGTCTTGTAGGAACTCGAAGATGATGTAGCTTTCTGCCGAGTTAGGGTTGAAGCCGGCATAACGCTGTTCGTAATCGCTTTCAATGAGGATTACCGAGTTTTCCAACTTCGCCACTTCCAGGTTCTCGTCTGTCTTGTGAAGACCGAGAGTGTAGGTTTCGGTTCCTCTTACGATCCTACCTTTGGCTACCGCATTGGTATGGATCGAGATGAAGAGGTCGGCCTTGGCATTGTTGGCTATCTGCGCTCTTTTGTCCAAAGCTACGAAGGTGTCCTTGTCTCGGGTATAGACGATACGCACATCCTTGCAATTCGCTTCGATGAGCTTGCCAAGTTTCAGCGCCACACTCAGATTGATGGTCTTTTCCTTTCCCCGTTTGCCGATGGCACCAGGGTCTCGACCTCCATGACCGGGGTCGATTACTACGGTAAAGTCTCTTCCCTGAGCCTGTATGCTAACGAAGGGAAGGGCAACCCAAAGGCTGCACAAGAGGATGATTATGTAACTTCTATTCAGTGTCATACGTACAAATTGCAAAGGTAGCCATTTTTTAGTGAAAACTCGACAAATGGTTCCATCTTTTCTTCCTATAAGACTAAAGTTGCCATAAATCCCGACAAATCGACAAGTTCAGGCGTTTCGACTTTCCAAATAAAACGCTTAGGCGTTTCAATTAAAACGTCAGGGCGTTTTGGGTAAAATGCTTAGGCGTTTCAGAAAAATGCTACTTTGTGTCTCGGTTTGAAGATTATTTCGTATTATTGCAAAAAATATAGATTACACAGATCATGGATGCACTTGCTATAATCGATAAATATTACCCTCAGGACAATGAGTTGAAACATATTTTGCTCACCCATAGCCGTTCGGTGGCCGATAAGGCGCTCTGGATTGCCGATCGCCATCCCGAATTGGAACTCGACAGACAGTTTTTGGAAGAAGCTGCCTTGCTTCACGATATCGGAGTCTTCCTGACCGATGCTCCGGGTATCCATTGCCATGGTACTCATCCTTATATATGTCACGGATACTTGGGTTCCCAATTGTTGCAGGAAGAAGGATATCCTCGTCATGCCATGGTGTGCGAACGCCATACCGGTGCGGGACTTTCCTTGCAGAGCATCATTGACCAGAATCTTCCGGTTCCTCATCGGGAGATGGTGCCCGTGTCGTTGGAAGAGCAAGTCATCTGCTTTGCAGACAAGTTTTTCTCCAAGACTCATCTCGATACTGAAAAAAGTGTGGAGAGAGCCTTGAAGAGCATATCCAAGTATGGCGAAGAGGGCATCATCCGATTCAATAATTGGTGTGAACGCTTCTTGTAACCCTTAAAAATAAATTAAATTTCGGGTAAATACATTTATAATTGGCGGATAATGCTTAATTTTGCCCACTTGAAGCGAAAGAACGAAAAAGAATGACGCAAAACAAACTACATAGAATTATCCCTTTCCTCCTGTTGGTGGTCTCTCTCATGCTTTGTGTGGAGACAGATGCCCAGCGTGCACGCAATCGTCGTCGGGGAGTGAATGATAGCATCCGGGTGGATTCGCTTGCCAACGATACCGTGGCTTTGGATACGGTAGGTGGCAAGAAGAAGGAACCTTTGGATGCCCCTGTTGTTTATGAGGCCAATGACTCCATTGTATTTACCGAAGATGGATTCGTGAACTTGTATGGCCAGAGCAAGGTGAACTACGAAAAGATAGAACTGACTTCCGAAGTCATCACCATGAACATGGATAGCAGTACGGTTTTTGCACGAGGTGTGACAGATAGCACCGGTGTAGAATCGGGCTTGCCTGTATTCAAGGATGGAAGCACTCCGTATGAATCGAAGGAAATGCGCTACAACTTCAAGAGCAAGAAGGGGTTCATCAATCAGATTGTAACTCAGCAAGGCGAAGGATATGTAGTCAGCAAGGAAGCGAAGAAAGGTGCTGATGATGAGATTTATATGCGTAGTGGCCAGTATACCACTTGCGATGATCATGACCATCCGCACTTCTACTTGAAACTTTCTATGGCCAAGGTTCGTCCGGGAAAGAATGTAGTCTTCGGTCCGGCTCAGTTGGTTGTAGAAGATGTTCCATTGCCTATTGCCATTCCATTCGGTTTCTTCCCATTCAATAGCAGTTATTCTTCAGGTTTCATCATGCCGACCTTCGGTGATGAAATGAATCGTGGTTTCTATCTGCGCGATGGTGGTTATTACTTTGCCATTAACGACAACATGGACTTGAAGGTATTGGGTGAAATCTTTACCAAGGGTTCTTGGGGACTTTCTACCCAGTCCAATTATGCCAAGCGATACAAGTATAGCGGTTCGTTCAATGCCAGTTACTTGGTAACCAAGACAGGCGAGAAGAACATGCCGGACTATATGGTAACCAAGGACATGAAGTTTGCTTGGAGTCATCGTCAGGACCCGAAGGCAAGTCCTAACAGCACTTTCTCGGCCAATGTAAACTTTGCCACAAGTAGTTACGACAAGCGTAACTTGAGCAGTTTGTATAATCCGGAGCAGTATTCCAACAATACCAAGGCATCAAGTGTGAGCTATTCAAGAACTTTCCCAACCATCGGATTGAACTTGTCTACCACCTTTAATATTACACAGAACACTCGTGACTCGTCCATCAGTGTAACCTTGCCGGACTTGAACATCTCCTTGAACCGTATCTATCCGTTCAAGCGCAAGAAGGCTGCCGGTGAAGAAAAATGGTATGAAAAGGTTTCGTTCCAATATACCGGACGCATGACTAACTCCATTAGTACCAAGGACAATATGATCTTGAAGGAAAGCTTCAACAAGTGGAACAATGGTATGCAGCACACCATTCCGGTGAGTGCAACCTTTACCTTGTTCAAGTATTTCAACGTGGTTCCTTCGTTCAATTACACCGAACGTTGGTACACTCGTAAGATAGAGCAACATTATGATCCTAATGTGGCAGGTAGTATCCGTAAGGATACCATCAACGGATTCAATCGTGTGTTCAATTACAACACCAGCTTGCAGGTGAATACCAAGATGTATGGTTTCTTCAAGCCATGGAAAATGTTTGGCGACAAGGTGGAAATGATTCGTCACGTCTTCACTCCATCCGTAAGCTTCAGCTATGCTCCAGACTTCGGCCAGTCACGTTATGGCTACTATGATACCTATACTTATACCGACGATAGAGGTGAAGTCCGTACGGTAGAGTATTCTCCGTATCAAGGCATGGCATTCGGTGTTCCGGGCAAGGGTATGCAACAATCCATCAACTTTGCCATCGATAACAATGTGGAAATGAAGGTCAAGTCGGAGAGTGACACAACAGGTGTGAAGAAAATCAGCTTGATTGACCAGCTCTCGGCCAACATGTCCTACAATGCAGCTGCCCAAACCCGTCCGTGGAGCGACTTGAGCATGAATCTTCGTTTGAAGCTCACCAAGAGTTATACCTTTAATATGAATGCTTCGTTCGCTACGTATGCTTATCAGTACGACGACCGTGGTAACATTATTGTTGGCGACCGTACCGAATGGTCTTATGGACGTTTCGGGCGTTTCCAAGGTTATAGTGGTTCATTCTCCTATACCTTAAATAATGATACCTGGAAGAAGTGGTTCGGTCCCAAGGAAGGTGATGATAATAAGAAGAAGGGAAATGAAGGCGAAGGCGAATACGATGATGAACTCATGACCGACGAGGAAAAGGAAGAACTGAAGAAGAAACAATCCCAACCTCGCAAGAAAGAAGCAGCTAATTTGAGTGACGATGGTTATTTGGCGTTTAAGATGCCTTGGTCGTTAAGCTTGAGCTATAGTTATAGCATCCGCGAAGACAAGGATAAGGAAAAGTTCAATCGCAAGACCATGCGTTATCCGTATGCATTGACTCACTCCTTGAATGCCAGTGGTAATGTGAAGTTGGGTAGCCGTTGGAATGTGAACTATTCTTCAGGTTACGATTTCACTCAGAAGAAGATGGCCATGACCACCGTAAACATTACTCGCGACTTGCACTGTTTTACCATGAGTTGCGGTTTGGTATTCGGACCATTTACTTCATACAACTTCAGCATCCGTGCACTTTCAAGCATGTTGACCGATGCATTGAAGTGGGATCAGCGTAGTAATACAGGTAGTGCAGTTACTTGGTACTAAAATAAAAAGGCGGTAAGAATGGAAACTTACCGCCTTTTTTGTTGGGTTATTGTTTAAAGGATTAATGGCAATGACCGCAGCCGTCGCCACATCCGTCACCACAATCTCCACCGCAGCTTCCGCATCCACAACCGCAACCTTCGCCTGTGAGCATATTCAAGGTGCTTTGGATTTCTTCGTTTGTAGCCGGACGTGAAGTTACCACTTCGCCTACGAATGTCAAGTCCTTACCTGCATGTGGGTGGTTCAAGTCTACTGTTACAGTTGTAGCAGTGATTTCACCTACTGTAGCATAGAAGTGGTGGCCTTCGCTATCTTGCAAAGGAACGATGCTGCCTTCGAAGATGTGTTCTTCATCGAATACGCCATCAATCATGAACATTTCCTTTGATACGGTGCGTACACCTTCTGGCATATATTCACCATAAGCTTCAGCACATGGGATAACGAATTCAAACTTGTCGCCTTCGTTCAATGGAGTGATTTCGTTTTCGAAGCGTTCAAGAGCAGTACCCAAACCTGAGATGAATTGGAATGGATGTTCTACTGTTGCTTCTTCTACCAATTCTTGCTTTCCTTCTTCCATAACATACAACTTGTATGCTACGGTAATGTATTTATTTTCCATACTTTTGTATAATTGATAATTTGATTTCTGTTTGCAAAGATAAGAATAAACGAGTGAGAAATAAGAAGCTTGCTTCATTATTTTTCAAAACGAATGCAAGTATCTTCGAGGTTGTAAGTAGATTTCTAATGATGAATCTGTTAATCTGTTTCTAAAATAGTGGTTTTTCTACCAAAAGATAATATTTTAGAAAAAAAAGTTTTAGATTGTTTGCATATTAGGAAAAACAATATACCTTTGCGAACGGAATTTTAAAAAGAGAGAATTATGAATATTACTAATTTGATTAACCTAGCAGTCTTGCAGATTATTCGCGTCGTGGTGATACCATCAAGAGGTGAGGAAGGTTATATATGTTAGTAATGAATGTAAATGTTATTCGGAAGGCCTTTCTCACATGTTGGGAAAGGCCTTTTGATTAAAAGCTGAAAGGATCTATAATATGAAAATACAGTTGCGCAGTTCGTTTAGTACACAAGGTCGCCGTATGGCAGGGGCCCGTGCACTTTGGGTGGCCAATGGTATGAAGAAAGAAATGATAGGAAAGCCTATTATTGCCATTGTTAATTCATTTACACAATTTGTTCCTGGTCATACACATTTGCATGAAATAGGTCAGCAAGTCAAGGCCGAGATTGAAAAGTTAGGTTGCTTTGCTGCTGAGTTTAATACGATTGCTGTAGACGATGGTATTGCCATGGGCCATGACGGAATGCTCTATTCTTTACCAAGTCGCGACATCATTGCCGATAGTGTGGAATACATGGTGAACGCCCATAAGGCCGATGCTATGGTATGCATCAGCAATTGTGACAAGATTACTCCGGGCATGTTGATGGCAGCTATGCGCTTGAATATTCCTGCGGTGTTCGTATCGGGTGGTCCGATGGAGGCTGGCGAATGGAATGGTCAGCATCTCGATTTGATTGATGCGATGATCAAGAGTGCCGATTCATCGGTAAGCGATGAGGATGTGGCTCAGATTGAGAACCATGCTTGTCCGGGTTGCGGATGTTGTTCGGGTATGTTTACCGCCAATTCCATGAATTGCTTGAACGAAGCCATCGGTTTGGCACTTCCGGGTAATGGTACTATCCTTGCTACTCATGCCAATCGTGCACAGCTCTTTAAGGACGCGGCTGCTCTCATTGTAAAGAATGCCTATAAATATTATGAAGAAGGCGATGAAAGTGTATTGCCGAAGAGCATTGCCACTCGCGAAGCTTTCCTCAATGCTATGACATTGGATATCGCAATGGGTGGTTCTACCAATACAGTTCTTCATCTTTTGGCCATTGCTAACGAAGCGGGTGTGGATTTCACTATGGACGATATCGATATGCTTTCCCGTCGTGTGCCTTGCCTTTGCAAGGTAGCTCCTAATACACAGAAGTATCACATTCAGGATGTGAACCGTGCCGGAGGTATTCTCAATATTTTGGCTGAACTCTCGAAAGGCGGTTTGCTTGATACGTCGGTTGGCCGTGTAGATGGTATGACCTTGGCTGAAGCCATTGAAAAGTATAATATAAATAAGGTAGGAGAGGCGGATGCCGATGCATGGCGTATCTACACCAGTGCTCCTGCCAATAAGTTCAATATCGAACTCGGTTCTCAGAACACTTATTACCAAGCTTTGGATACCGACCGTGCGAATGGTTGTATCCGCGACCTTGAGCATGCTTATAGCAAAGATGGCGGATTGGCCGTATTGAAAGGAAACATTGCCCAAGACGGTTGTGTGGTAAAGACCGCTGGTGTGGACGAAAGCATTTGGAAGTTCTCCGGACCTGCCAAGGTGTTCGATTCGCAGGAAGCTGCTTGCGATGGCATCTTGGGTGGAAAGGTGGTAAGTGGCGACGTGGTAGTCATCACTCATGAAGGTCCGAAGGGTGGACCGGGTATGCAGGAAATGCTTTATCCTACCTCTTATATCAAGAGCAAGCACCTCGGTAAGGAATGTGCTCTCATTACAGACGGACGCTTCTCGGGCGGTACATCGGGCTTGAGTATCGGTCATATTTCACCCGAAGCGGCTGCCGGTGGAAACATCGGAAAGATTGTAGATGGAGACATCATCGAAATCGATATCCCTAACCGAAGCATCAATGTGAAGTTGAGCGATGAGGAACTGGAGGCTCGTCCGATGACTCCGGTGACCCGTAATCGTGTGGTGAGCAAGAGCTTGCGTGCTTATGCCAGCATGGTAAGCTCGGCCGATAAGGGGGGAGTAAGAATCATTTAAATGAAGAACTAAAAATGAAGAATGATGAGTCGTAGGCTTGTCATTACGTAAATTCTTCATTCTTCATTCATCATTCTTAATTAATTATGAAACAAAGAATAACAGGAGCGGAAGCGCTGATGCGTTCGTTGGAACATCAAGGGGTGAAGACATTGTTCGGTTATCCTGGTGGAAGCATCATGCCGACTTTCGATGCATTATATGGACATCGTGACCAGTTGAATCATATCTTGGTTCGTCACGAACAGGGAGCTGCCCATGCGGCACAAGGATTTGCCCGTGTGTCTGGTAAGGTGGGTGTTTGCCTTGTAACGAGTGGTCCTGGCGTAACAAATACCATTACCGGTGTGGCCGATGCCATGCTCGATAGTACGCCTATTGTAGTGATTGCCGGTCAGACACCGGTGTCGTTGCTGGGTACCGATGCCTTTCAGGAAGTCGATTTGGTAGGCATTACCCAGCCAATCAGCAAGTGGAGCTATCAGATTCGTCGTGCAGAAGATGTGGCTTGGGCTGTAGCTCGCGCTTTCTATATAGCAAAAAGCGGACGCCCGGGTCCTGTTGTCCTCGATTTTACCAAGAATGCACAGACTGACATGGTGGATTACGAGCCGGTTGACCTTGATTTCATCCGCAGCTATGACCCGATACCCGATACAGATCGCGTGGAACTTCAGCATGCAGCCGACCTGATAAATGCTGCCGAACGTCCATTGGTTTTGGTAGGTCAGGGAGTGGAATTAGGCAATGCACAAGAAGAGCTTCGGGCTTTTCTTGAAAAGGCGGATATCCCTTGCGGAAGGACTCTCCTTGGTTTGTCGGCCATTCCGAGCGACCATCCATTAAATAAAGGTATGTTGGGCATGCATGGCAATTTAGGTCCGAATGTCAAGACCAACGAATGCGATGTGCTCATTGCCGTGGGTATGCGATTCGATGACCGTGTGACTGGTAAAGTTGATACTTATGCTCGTCAAGCCAAGATAATTCACATGGATATTGACCCAGCTGAAATCAATAAGAATATTAAGATAGATGTTCCTGTCTTGGGTGATTGCAAGGAAACGTTGGCGGAACTGACCAAGTTGGTACGCGAGAAGAAGCATACCGAATGGATTGCCAGCTTCGAGGAGCATGAAAAGAAAGAATTCGAGAACGTTATCGAAAAGGAAATTTATCCGAAGGAAGGT
>JAFYWH010000065.1 GCA_017558175.1 Bacteroidaceae bacterium | reverse complement strand
GCCTATCAACGAACGTCTTGATGTGGTGGAATTCTTCTTTCGAGACCCTGATTTCAAGGATTTTATCGAAGAAAAGCTTCACTTGATAGGCGACCTTGAACGCATCGTTTCCAAGGCTGCTGTAGGCCGTATTTCGCCTCGTGAAGTGGTTCAGCTGAAGGTGGCTTTGCAAGCCATCGAACCCATCAAGAATGCTTGCTTGAATGCCGATAACGAAAGTCTGCGCAAGATAGGGGAGCACTTGAACCTTTGCGAGAGCATCCGCAACCGCATTGCTCGTGAAATCAAGAACGACCCTCCATTGCTTATCAATAAAGGTGGCGTGATAGCCGATGGCATTCATGCCGAGTTGGATGAACTCCGCCAGATTGCTTATTCGGGCAAGGATTATCTGCTCCAGATGCAACAACGCGAAAGCGATCGTACGGAGATTCCAAGTTTAAAGATTGCTTACAATAATGTATTCGGATATTACATCGAAGTCCGCAATACTCACAAAGATAAGGTGCCTGCCGAATGGATTCGCAAGCAGACGTTGGTCAATGCCGAGCGATACATCACTCAGGAGCTGAAAGAATACGAAGAGAAGATTCTTGGAGCCGAGGACAAGATTCTGTCTTTGGAAACCAAGTTATATAATGATTTGGTCATCGAATTGGCAGAATACATTCCGGCCATCCAAATCAACGCCACACAAATCGCCCGTTTGGACTGCCTCTTGGCCTTTGCCAATGTGGCGAGAGAAAACAGATACATCCGTCCGGTGATTGAAGATAGCGACGTGATAGACATCCGTCAAGGTCGCCATCCGGTGATTGAAAAGCAGTTGCCGGTGGGAGAGAAGTATGTGGCCAACGATGTGATGCTCGACTCTGAAAATCAGCAGATTATTATCATTACCGGTCCGAATATGGCAGGTAAGTCGGCTTTGCTCCGTCAGACGGCATTGATTACTTTGTTGGCTCAAATCGGTTGTTTCGTGCCGGCAGAAAGTGCCCGTATCGGCTTGGTAGACAAGATCTTTACCCGTGTAGGGGCAAGCGATAACATTTCGGTGGGAGAGTCTACTTTCATGGTCGAAATGAACGAGGCTGCCGATATCTTGAACAATCTTTCTCCGAGAAGTCTGGTGCTTTTTGATGAGTTGGGTCGTGGTACATCTACTTACGATGGTATCTCCATTGCATGGGCCATTGTGGAGCACATCCACGAGCATCCTAAGGCGAAGGCCCGCACGCTCTTTGCCACTCACTATCACGAACTCAACGAGATGGAGAAGTCGTTCAAGCGCATCAAGAACTACAATGTGTCGGTAAAGGAAGTGGACAATAAGGTCATCTTCTTGCGCAAGCTCGAGAGGGGAGGAAGCGAGCACTCGTTCGGTATCCATGTGGCGAAGTTGGCGGGCATGCCAAAGAGCATTGTAAAGCGCGCTAACACCATTTTGAACCAATTGGAGACCGACAATCGCCAGCAAGGTATATCGTCCAAACCGACCAGCGAAATCGCTTCTAATCGCGACGGAATGCAGCTCAGCTTCTTCCAGTTGGATGACCCCATCTTGTGTCAGGTGAGGGATGAAATCCTGAATCTCGATGTAAATAATCTTACCCCTTTGGAGGCACTGAACAAGCTGAATGAAATCAAGAAAATAGTTAGAGGCAAATAAAAAAGAAACGTCGTCCTGTTGCTTAAGACAAGACGACGTTTTTTATTTCGTGTAACATTGTAACACTGTAACACCGAGGCCTCTGTGGGACACTCAATCATAAAAAGGTAATATAATATAATAATTATTGTATATTTATTTATATATACCACCCTGTAACAAAAAACACAAGGATGTTACACTGTTACATTGTTACATCGTTACACTTGGCATATTGATTGTAACACTGTAACGTTGTAACATGGTAACACGTGTGTGCTCTTATACGTTGAAGCGGAAGTGCATGATGTCGCCATCTTGAACGACATATTCTTTACCTTCCACACCCATCTTTCCGGCTTCCTTCACAGCTGCTTCAGAACCATACTTGATGTAGTCTTCGTACTTGATTACTTCGGCACGGATAAAGCCCTTTTCGAAGTCTGTGTGGATAACACCGGCACATTGAGGAGCCTTCCAACCCTTGCGGTATGTCCAAGCCTTTACTTCCATTTCACCGGCGGTGATGAAGGTTTCGAGGTTCAAGAGTTTGTAAATAGCTTTGATCAAGCGGTCGCAACCAGATTCCTTCAAGCCCATGTCTTCCAAGAACATCTGCTTTTCTTCGTAGCTTTCCAATTCAGCGATATCGGCTTCAGTTTGAGCGCTGATAATCAAGAGCTCGGCATCTTCGTCCTTGATGGCTTCGCGTACGGCTTCTACGTATGGATTACCATTAGCGGCAGAAGTATCGTCTACATTACATACATAGAGAACAGGCTTGGTAGTCAAGAGGAAAAGTCCCTTAGCGGTGATCTGTTCGTCTTCAGTTTCGAAGGTTACGGTACGAGCCGACTTGCCTTGCAACAAGGCGTCACGATAAGCCACGAGCACATCGTATTCCAACTTTGCCTGCTTGTCGCCACCTACACGAGCTTGCTTTTCTACACGCTTGATGCGGTTTTCGATGGTTTCCAAGTCCTTCAACTGAAGTTCTGCATCGATGATTTCCTTGTCGCGAACCGGGTTTACAGAGCCGTCTACGTGTACAATGTTGTCATTGTCGAAGCAACGGAGAACGTGGATAATAGCGTCTGTTTCACGGATATTTCCCAAGAATTGGTTACCCAAACCTTCGCCTTGGCTTGCACCCTTTACAAGACCTGCGATGTCTACAATGTCGCAAGTAGCAGGAACGATTCGTCCTGGCTTCACCAATTCTGCCAACTTGTTCAATCTTTCATCGGGTACAGAGATTTGTCCCTGTTGTGCATCGATGGTGCAGAAAGGATAGTTAGCACTCTGCGCCTTTGCGCTAGAAAGACAATTAAATAAGGTAGATTTTCCTACGTTTGGAAGACCTACGATACCAGCTTTTAATGCCATATGTATGTTTGTTTTTTAATGATTATCTGAGATTTCGAGTGCAAAGATACTTAAATCTTTTGGAAGATACGAATAACAGCTTGTTAATGTGCTTCCAACCAGTTCTTTCCCCATCCGCAATCGGCACGCAGAGGCACTTGCATGGCGTATGCCTTTTCCATTTCCTCGATTACGATTTGTTGCACTTTTTCCTTTTCTTCCGGATAGATACTGAAATTCAGTTCGTCGTGCACCTGGAGAATCATCTTCGAACGGATATTCTCGGCTTGGAATCGCTGATAGATTTTGGCCATGGCCACCTTTATAATATCTGCGGCACTTCCCTGGATAGGAGCGTTGATGGCATTTCGTTCGGCATATCCTCTCACCACGGCGTTGTGCGAGTTGATGTCCGGTAAGAAACGTTTACGTCCGAAGATAGTTTCGATGTATCCTTTTTCGCGGGCCACTTCGATGCTCTTGTCCATGTATGCCTTAATTTGCGGATAGGTTTCGAAGTATCCTTCAATCAGCTCCTTGGCTTCGCTTCGAGGCACATTCATGCGTTCGGCCAATCCGAATACACTGATGCCGTAGATGATGCCGAAATTGGCGGTCTTGGCTTTGCTACGTTGCTCGCGGGTCACTTCGTCTATACCTATCTTATATACCTTCGAAGCGGTAGCTGCATGGATATCATCGCCTTCTTTGAAAGCTTCTATCATATTGGCATCGCCACTGAGGTGAGCCATGATTCGGAGTTCGATTTGCGAATAGTCGGCCGAGAAGAATTCGCATCCTGCTTCGGGGATAAATGCCTTTCGGATTTCCTTTCCGTCTTCGTTTCGGATAGGGATATTTTGTAAATTTGGATTACTTGAGCTCAAGCGTCCGGTAGCGGTAACCGTCTGATTGAAAGAGGTATGAATCTTGCCGGTACGAGGATTGATGAGCAATGGGAGCGCATCGATGTAGGTGGAGAGCAATTTCTTCAATCCACGGTAATCGAGTATCTTTCCCACAATCTCATGCTTGTTGCGGATGCCTTCAAGCACTTCTTCGCTGGTAACATATTGCCCCGTCTTGGTCTTCTTGGCCTTGGTTGCAATCTTCAGATGGTCGAACAATACTTCGCCCACTTGTTTCGGAGAAGAAACATTGAATGGCATGCCGGCCAGTTCATATATCTCTTGTTCTATCTGATTCATCCGTTGGGTGAAATGTTGGGATGTTTCCTTCAAAGCCTCTGTATCTACCAGCACCCCGTTTCGTTCCATGTATGCCAAAACCGGAACGAGTGGCATCTCAATTTCATAGAACAGTTTGTCTGCATGCTGAGCCTCTAATTCCTTTTTCAAAACGTGGAAGAGTTTTAAAGTAATGTCGGCGTCCTCGCAAGCATACTTGTAAATGGCTTCGGGAGCGAGGTCTCGCATATTTCCCTGATTCTTTCCCTTGGCTCCAATGAGTTGCTCGATGGCGATGGTCTGATAGTTCAGATAGATCTCGGCCAGGTAGTCCATGTTGTGTCGAAGTTCCGGTTGAAGCACATAGTGAGCTATCATGGTATCGAAGAGAGGGCCTTTCACTTCAACGCCATAGTTCGAGAGAACCAACATGTCGTACTTGATGTTTTGTCCCACTTTCAGCGAATGTTCATTTTCGAGCACTTCCTTGAATTCTTGTACGATTTGAGTCGCCTCGTCTCTGTCGGCAGGGACAGGAACATAAAAAGCTTGGTTTTCGGCAAAGCTGAAGCTCATTCCCACCAGTTCGGCGGTGATTGGATCGGTTCCTGTGGTCTCCGTATCTAGACTGAAAATTTCTTTTGTCTTGATAATTTGATTAAAATTACTTCTTTTCTCCTTATTATCAATGATTTGATAGTCGTAAGCGATGCTTTCTAAGCTCGCGAGAGTCGAAAATTTTGAATCATTCGATCCCTCGTCCGCAAATTCTGCAAAGAGATTGCCTTGCAAAGAATCCCCTTTCGCTGAAGTTGGAGCAACCGGTTCGCCAAAGAGCGAAAGTTGTCCGTCACCTCTCGCAGGAGCCGGTGATTCTACTGGAGTTGCTTTCTTGTCTTTTCCCAATACTCGTTCGATGAGGGTACGGAATTCCATCTCCTCGAAAATTTTTCGAAGAGCCTCTTCGTCTGGCGTTTCGCGCTTCAGTTCTTCCATGTTGAGCTCGATGGGCACATCCGTCTTGATGGTCGCCAGGAATTTCGAGAAGGCAATCATCTCCTTGTTGGTTTCCACTTTTGTTTTCAATGCGCCTTTCAACTCGTTGGAGTGGGAGAGGAGGTTCTCGATGTTTCCGAATTGGGCAATCAGTTTCTGAGCGGTCTTTTCGCCCACACCCGGACAACCAGGAATATTGTCGGATGAGTCACCCATGAGGCCAAGCATATCGATGACCTGCAGAGGCGATTCAATATTGAACTTAGCTTTCACCTCTTCTACACCAAGCACCTCGAATTCCTTATCGCCATATTTCGGTCGGTACATGAAGACATTCTCGCTGACCAACTGTCCATAGTCCTTATCGGGTGTCATCATGTAAGTCTGGATGCCTCTTTTCCCTGCCTCTGTAGCCAATGTGCCTATCACATCGTCAGCCTCGAACCCTGGAACTTCCAAGATAGGGATTCGGTAAGCTCTGATGATATCCTTAATAATAGGCACCGACAAGCGGATAACTTCCGGTGTTTCCTCGCGTTGAGCTTTGTATTGTTCGTATGCCTCATGGCGGAAAGTCGGTCCTGAGGGGTCGAAGGCCACACCAATGTGAGTTGGAGCCTCCTTTTTGAGAACATCTTCCAGCGTATTGACGAATCCCAATACGGCAGAAGTATTGAATCCCTTCGAGTTGATTCGAGGATTCTTGATGAGGGCATAATAGGCACGATAGATGAGTGCGTATGCATCGAGTAGGAAAAGTTTGTCCATTACTTAAAATTCTTTGTTTTTTCAGTGGTAAAATTACAAAAAAATACCATATTCCATGTTTTATTACTACTTTTGTAGCGCAAAAATAGCATATGGAGAGATTAGAACAAATAAAACAACCCGTTACAGCCGAATTTGAAGTCTTCAAGCAGAAGTTTGATGCATCGCTTCAAAGCTCTAATCCATTGCTGGGTGAAGTCATCAAGTTCATCAAGCAACGGAAAGGAAAGATGATGCGTCCGATGTTGACCTTGTTGATGGCTAAATTATGCGGTGGAATCAAGGATTCTACTTATTATGCGGCTATATCATTGGAGTTGTTGCATACGGCCAGTTTGGTGCACGATGATGTGGTAGACGAGAGCGACAAGCGTCGTGGCCAGTCGTCGGTAAATGCCATTTATGATAATAAGGTATCTGTATTGGTGGGCGATTATTTATTGGCCACAAGTTTGACGAATGCGGCTCTGACAGGTGCCCTTCCTTTGGTTGAACTCGTTAGCCGATTGGGGCAACAGCTCTCGGAAGGGGAGATTATCCAGCTTTCCAATACCAATGCTTCCGATTTTTCGGAGTTTGTTTACTTCGATGTCATCAAGAAAAAGACCGCTGCCTTGTTTGCTGCTGCTGCCGAAGCAGGTGCCCGCTCGGTTCAATCATCCGATGAAATGGTAGAAAATGCACGATTATTCGGTGAAATGCTTGGTATAGCATTCCAAATCAAGGATGATATCTTCGATTATTATGATTCCGAATTGGTGGGTAAGCCTACAGGCAATGACATGCAAGAAGGTAAGTTGACTCTTCCAGCTCTTTATGTATTGAATAAGGAAGAGAATGGAGCAATGAGAGAGTTGGCTTTGAAGATTCGAGCATTGGAAGCTACAAGCGAAGAAATCGCTCTTTTCATCGACTATATCAAGCAATCGGGTGGTATAGAATATGCAACTCAAGTAATGAAAGATTATCGTGACAAGGCGTTAGATCTCTTACCAGAAACTACCTCCGTAGAGTTGAAGCAAGCATTGACATCTTACATTGATTATGTAATCGAGAGAAAGAAATAAAAAAAGTCCCGCAACGAATGGTTAGCGGGACTTCTTGTTTATTATACCTTAAAAGAACTTCTTTTCTTCGCCAGTAATATCGAATAACAATTGATTAGCCAATTTGCTTGCACCGATACGGAACAAGTCATTGTTCAACCATTCTTCGCCCAATACTTCTTTTACAATGGTGTAATAGGCCAAAGCCTTAGCTACTGAATCAATGCCTCCTGCGGCTTTAAAACCTACCTTGCGGCCTGTTTCCTTATAGTATTCTCTGATAGCTTCGCACATAACTAATGCTGCTTCTGGAGTAGCAGAGATGGCTTCTTTTCCTGTTGATGTCTTGATGAAATCTGCACCAGCATACATAGCCAAAATAGCTGCTTTCTTGATGTTTGAAGCGGTCATTAAAGCACCTGTTTCCAAAATAACTTTCAATGGTTTTTCGCCACAAACCTCTTTTAATTCGCTGATTTCATCGCACATTCCTTCGAAGTCTCCGCAAAGGAATTTACCTACTGGCATTACGATATCAATCTCTTCTGCACCTGTATGGATAGCCATAGCAGTTTCTGCCACTTTAATTTCCATGAAGGTTTGCGAAGAAGGGAAACCACCGGCAACGCAAGCAATTTTTACATCATCAGCTTCCAATGTATCATCGACGATTTCTGCCATGTTAGGATATACATAGATAGCTGCCACGTTGTCCAAATCAGGATATTTATCAACAAAATCATTGACTTTCTGAGTGAACTTCATGACGCTTTCTTCAGAGTCTGTACACTTCAAAGTAGTCAAATCAATGCAATGGAAGAGTTGTTTCTTTACTTCCAAATTATTGTTTTCATCGAGGTGTTTCTTGATGAGAAGGTCTACTTTGGCTTGTACTTCATCGTCATGCAAATGGGTGTTGTACTTGCTGAGTGCAAGTGCATATTTGCTTTGTACTTCTTCGTGATATTGTTCCATATATCGTTACAATTTAGGATTATTCTTATGTCTGTCTTTGTCTCGGTTGGTTTTCTTTTCAAGGTTGCGCTGAAAGGCTTCTGTCAAGTCTACACCCGTTTGGTTGGCCAGGCAGATAAGCACCCATAATACATCGGCCATTTCATCGGATAAATCGTGCTTTTCGCCTTCCTTGAAGGATTGGTCACCATAGGTTCGAGCCATGATTCTGGCCAATTCACCGACTTCTTCGGTCAGTACTGCCATGTTGGTCAGTTCGCTGAAGTAGCGTACTCCATAGGTTTTAATCCAATGGTCAACTTGTTTTTGAGCTTCTTCCAGAGTCATTTTTATTCCTTGTTTTTAGTGTCCATACAAATGGTAACAGGACCATTATTCAGCAGTTCTACTTTCATGTCTGCTCCAAATTCGCCAGTGCCGATTTCTTTGCCTAATGCTGTTGTAAGCGCTTGGCAGAAGTATTCGTAGAGTGGTATGGCAATGTCAGGCTTGGCTGCATAGATGTAAGAAGGGCGGTTGCCTTTCTTGTATGATGCATGAAGGGTAAACTGGCTTACAAGCAAAATCTCTCCATTGATGTCCAAAATGGACTTGTTCATCACTCCATTTTCATCGTCGAAAACTCTAAGGTTGACGATCTTTTTGCAGAGCCAATCTGCGTCTTCTTGGGTGTCAGCATTTTCTATGCCGACCAATATCATGAAGCCCTCCTTGATGGATGACTTGCATACGCCGTCTATGGTTACAGAGGCGTGACTTACTCGTTGGATTACTATTCTCATAATGGGAACAAAGTTAGGAAATATCCCTTATTGTTTCAGCTTTTCTTTGATATTTTTAGCAGCAGACATGCCTACAACTTCTGCAATCTCTTCTAAAGAGGCTTTCTGGATGCGTGAAACGCTTTTAAAGGCCTTCAGTAGGGCTGTCTTCCTCTTTTCTCCAATGCCACTTATATCGTCTAAAACAGATGCCGTTTGGCTTTTGCTTCGCTTGTCTCGATGGAAAGTAATGGCGAATCTGTGCACTTCGTCCTGAATGTTTTCCAGCAGATGGAAAAGAGGAGTGTTCTGCTTTACACCGATGCTTGCCGGTGGAAATCCATACAAAAGTTCTGAGGTTCGATGCTTGTTGTCCTTGGCCAATCCGGCAATAGGAATGTTCAGATGAAGTTCGTCTTCTATGACTTCTCGTACCACTTCCATTTGTCCCTTTCCACCGTCGGTTATGATGAGGTCGGGTAGGGGAGACCCTTCTTCGATGGCTCTTGAATATCGTCTTCTCACGACCTCTTTCATCGAAGCATAATCATCAGGACCAATAACCGTCTTGATGTTGAATTTTCGGTAGTCCTTCTTGCTTGGTTTGCCCATCTTGAAGACTACGCATGCTGCAACGGCATCCGATCCTTGAATGTTTGAGTTATCGAAACATTCGATGTGTACGGGGATTTTTGGTAAATGTAGTTGTTCTTGTATCTCTTTTAGAATACGAGTTTTTTTCTGTTCGGGATTAAGCTTGTCCGCTTGTTTCAAACGGTCTACCTTATATTGCTTTACATTCATGATGGAAAGCTCCAGCAGATGCTTCTTTTCGCCTCTCTGAGGAATGGTAAATGTTACGTTGTTCAATTCCATATCCAACTCAAAAGGTACGATGATTTCGCGGGATTTGCTTTGATAGCGCTCTCGCATTTCCACGATGCCAAGTTGCAGTAACTCTTCCTTGCTTTCGTTCAAACGCTTCTTATATTCGAAAGTAAACGCTTGGTTGATGCAACCGTTGGTAATATGTAGATAGTTGATGTAAGCAGAATTCTCGTCCATCTCGATAGAGAATACATCGACATTATGGATGATTCTATTTACTACTTCGCTCTTTGAACGATAACTTTCGATTAATTCGTACTTTTCCTTGATGGCCTGTGCTTCCTCGAACTTCATGTCCATGGCTAATGCCTTCATTTCGTCCATCAATAAGTCGCACACTATTTGAGTATCTCCTTTCAGTATTTGTTTGATTTCATCGATATCTCGCAGATAACTTTCGTGTGTTTGTTTTCCTATGCAAGGGCCTTTACAATTCTTGATGTGGTATTCCAAACATACAGCAAACTTGCCATTACGGATGCTTTCTGGGGTCAATGCGTGATGGCAGGTGCGTAATGGATAAAGCTTCTTGATGAGTTCAAGCAACGCATTCATCGATGGAATATGGCTGTATGGGCCATAATATGAAGAGCCGTTTCGGATAATATTGCGTGTTTTGAATACACGAGGAAAGTATTCGTTGCTGACGCAAATGGATGGATATGTCTTGTCATCTTTCAGCAAGACATTGTATCGTGGCTTGTATTTCTTGATGAGGTTGTTTTCTAACAAAAGAGCATCTTCCTCCGATTTCACCACGATATATCGGATATCTGCTATTTTGCTAACAAGTAATCTTGTCTTCCCGTTCGGGTGTTCCCGATTGAAATAGGAAGAGACTCTTCGTTTAAGGTTTTTCGCCTTTCCAACGTAGATAATCGTACCTTCGGAATTCAGGTATTGGTAAATACCGGGGCTTTCCGGTAAGTTCTGTACGATACCTTTAAGATAGTCGCAGGTGTTAATCTCTTCCTGTTTCATGGGGCTTTTATAGTTTCAGTAATGTATCTATTTCTACACCTTCAGGGAAAGCGTTTCTTCCGTTCAATCCATCCAATTCGATGATGAAGTTGATGAATGTTTTCTTTGGTGTACATTTTTGAACCAAGCGATAGGATGCAGCCATTGTACCTCCTGTAGCCAACAAGTCGTCATGAATTAAAACTACATCGTTTTCATCGATGGCATCCTTGTGTATTTGTATACAGTCTGTTCCATATTCCTTGGCATAGGTTTCTTCGATGGTTTCCGCAGGAAGCTTTCCTGGCTTTCTTGCCATAACGAATCCTACTCCCAAACGAGCGGCTAGGGCAGCGCCTAAGATAAACCCTCTGGATTCAATACCCACTACTTTGGTAATCCCTCTATCCCTGTATTGTTCATATAGTGTATCCAATAGCTCTTGCAGACATTCTGCACTTTTGAATAAGGTTGTAACATCATAGAACAAGATGCCAGGAATAGGAAAATCTGGAATAGTTCTTAAATTAGCTAAAAGCAGTTCTTTGTTCATAACCAATGATTTATAGTTAAAGCATTAAATTGTTTGTTTCACGTGGAACATTGTTCGTTTTATCTGCCCAAAAGCACGAGCAAGACGTTTATATCGCTTGGTGAGATACCTGGAATGCGACTGGCTTGAGCCAATGTTTCCGGATCGATCTTGATAAGCTTTTGGCGAGCTTCTGTAGAAAGCGAGTTCAACGAGTTGTAGTCGAATCGGCCTTTGATACGAATCGCTTCCAGACGATGGATCTTATCGGCAATCATTCGTTCGCGATCGATATAGCCTTGATACTTGATGAGCACTTCGGCAGCTTCGATGATTTCTTCCTTGCGGTCGGTAATCTTGTCGAGCATAGCCTTGAATGCTGGAATGTATTCGGCAATGCTTTCGATGGTGATTTGCGGACGGATAATCAAATCGATCAACTTGCAACCATGCGAAAGGGGAGCGGTTCCTAATTTCACCAATGCATCGTTGATTAAGGCTGCTTTGATGGAGAACTTCTTGGCGAAATCAATGATACTATTCACGGCTTCACGTTTGCTACAAAGCATGTCGTAGCGGTCTTGTTTTACCAAGCCAATCTTGTAAGCGCGTTCGGTCAATCGCATATCGGCATCGTCTTGGCGGAGAAGGATTCGGTACTCTGCTCTTGAAGTAAACATACGATAAGGTTCATCTACTCCCTTAGTCACCAAATCATCGATGAGAACGCCGATATAAGCTTCGTCGCGTCCCAATACGAATGGTTCACCACCATGGCAATTGATGTGCGCGTTGATGCCCGCAATGATGCCTTGTCCGCCTGCTTCTTCGTAACCGGTGGTTCCGTTTACTTGACCAGCCATGAAAAGGTTCTTGATAGCCTTTGTCTCGAGCGTATGCTTCAATTGGGTAGGATCGAAGTAATCGTACTCGATGGCATATCCTGGACGATAAATCACCAAATCCTTGAAGGCTGGAATCTGCTTCAATGCTGCAATCTGAATATCCATCGGGAGCGATGAAGAGAAACCGTTCAAGTAAAGTTCGTTGGTGCTTTCACCTTCTGGTTCGAGGAACAACTGGTGTTGTGTCTTGTCCGGGAAGGTCACGATTTTGGTTTCGATACTTGGGCAATAACGAGGGCCGATACTTTGAATTTGTCCGTTGTAAAGGGGCGAATCCGACAATCCGTTGCGAAGGATTTCATGCGTAGCTTCGTTGGTAAAGCAGGTCCAGCATTGCAATTGTTTTAGCTTGCGTGGCTCGCTGATGAACGAGAAACGGTGGAAATCGTTTTCACCATCTTGTGTTTCCATTTGGTCGAAGTGTACGCTTCTGGCATCGATACGAACCGGAGTTCCGGTCTTCATGCGGTCGGAAGTTATGCCGTGGCGAGTGATGGATTCGGTCAAGTGGTAAGAAGCAGGTTCGGCACATCGTCCGCCAGCCAGCATTTTCTTGCCTACATGCATCAATCCATTCAAGAATGTACCTGCAGTCAGGATTACACATTTCGCTTGGAAGGTAACTCCCCAGCATGTAGAAACACCGGTGACTTCGCCATTTTCTACCAAAAGTTCGTCTACCGTATCTTGCCAAATGTGCAAGTTAGGAATGTTCTCCAATATCTCGCGCCAAGCCCAGATGAACTTGCCTCGGTCGCATTGTGCACGAGGACTCCACATGGCAGGACCTTTCGAACGGTTGAGCATACGGAACTGGATGGCTGTGCGGTCGGTTACTAATCCCATGTATCCGCCAAGCGCATCAATCTCTCTTACGATTTGTCCTTTGGCAATACCACCTACGGCCGGGTTACAGCTCATCTGTCCAATCTTGTTCATGTCCATGGTGATGAGACAAGTCTTCGAGCCTAAATTGGCTGCCGCTGCGGCTGCTTCGCAACCGGCATGTCCGGCACCTATTACAATTACGTCGTACTTAAAATCCATTGATTCTATTCTTTATTATTGAGTGCAAAAATACGAAAAGATAACCGGCTTTCATAAAAAGAAATCTATCTTTTCAAGAAAGCCGGTTATCTTTTATTAAACCAACAGGATGTTTCAAATGAATTACTCAAAGACTTGAGTCATGGCTCGTCCGGTCCATACTTGAGGACCTTCCAAACCGAAGATGTGGAGAACAGTAGGAGCGCAGTCGAACTGCATCATGCTTTCCTGAAACTCGCCTCCTTTCTTGATTCCCTTGCCCGCGATGATGAACGGAGTGTTGATTTCTTCCAAGGTCTTTCCGCCATGTCCGCGATTGATGCCACCATGATCGGAAGTAACAATGAAGATGCAATTTTCATAGATGCCCGCATCTTTGGTTGCTTGGACGATTTCTCCTACATAGCTATCCAGCTCGGTTAAGTTGGCGTAATAAGCAGGAGTATCGTGTCCGTCGGCATGACCTACATGATCCGGATTATCGAAGATGAAAGCGCCTAAAACCGGCTTCTTTTCCTTGATATATTGCACCGACATCTTGCATAATTCGTCTGTGTATTCCTTGCCTTTCGGGGTCTGTGCATGATAGTTGGTTGAGAGCGTATCCACTACATACTTGATGCCGCTCCATTCGTAGAGGCAACCGATTTCGGCTTCCGGTTGGGCATCTCTCAGGAGTTGGAACATGGTAGGGAAGATGTTGTTCTTGAGGATTACTCTTTCTGGAATCTCATGCTGGGAAGAATCCCAAGTGGTGTATCCGTGCAATTCCGGACATGATCCCATGAACATGGAAGCCCAGTTTACTCCGCTCGACGAGGGGAGTACGGCACGTTTTTCCAAGGTGTAGCATCCTTCGGCCATCAATGCCTTTACATTTGGCATATCGGCTTTCTCAACGCTATACGAGCCCCATCCGTCGAGGCCGATGTAGATGACATGCTCTGCTATCTGTTTCTTCTTTCCATTCGGATTTTGGCCACAAGATGCGAAGGCAAATACGGCAATCAGCATCATGGCCCATACGTTCAGTTTTCTCATTTTTGTGGGCGTTTAAAGGTTGATGAGGGCTAAGGCCTTGTTCTCTTCGGCTTCCATGATTTCTCGTTCGCCTGGGCCCTTGTCGTTGATGCCACAAAGGTGCAAGATGCCATGGATGATGACACGGTGCAATTCGCGTTCGTATGGTTGGTTGAATTGCTCGGCATTGGTACGAACGGTATCAAGGCTGATGAAGAGGTCGCCACCGATGCGGTTTCCTTCAGTGTAGTCGAATGTAATGATATCTGTATAATAGTCGTGCTCCAGATATTGGCGGTTCACTTCCAGAATCTTTTCATCGGAGCAGAAGATATAGGCTATTTCGCCCACTTTCTTGCCGTAGCTGGCTGCTACTTGTTTCACCCATTCGGTGGTCTCACGTTTCTTTATTTGAGGCATCGTGATGTCCTCTGTTTGATAAGTAATCATAATTTTATGGTTCAAATGTTCTTTTTGCAAATGTAATTAAAATAAGCAGAATGATGGGATGAATGCTTGGCTTTTCTGATTACGCCGAGGCAAAAAATAAAAACGCCTTGGCGTTTCACTTAAAACGCTTAGGCGTTTGCTTCAAAACGTCAGGGCGTTTTGGTTCGATGAATTGGACATCAAAAAAAGCGTCCTTGGCCAATCGCCAAGAACGCTTTCCGAATATCAGGTTGTGTCTTTATCTGGAGTTACTTCAAACCCAAATCCTTCATCAAGGTTTCAACTGCTACCTTCAACTGAGTGTCTTCACCCTTCACTACAGTAGCAGGGTCGTTCAATACATGAACATCCGGTTCCAACTGGTCGTTTTCCAAGTAAGTGCCATCGGCCTTGCGATAGCCTACTACTGGAATACCGAATATCAATGTAGGATCTTGCATGGTTTCCCACGATACGGTAGTCATGGTTCCCGGTACCGGAGCACCTACCAGCTTACCCATTTCCTTGAACTTGTATACCCATGGAGTGCCATGTGCGTTACTATAGTTCGATTCGCACTGGAGCATGATACTTGCCTTGTTCCAACGACGGCTCGGCATGTCGCATGATTCCTGACCGCGAATTACCTGAGTGAGGTATTTCTTACCGCTGAACAAGATTTCGATATCTTCGTGCAAACGGCCACCACCATTGAAACGAGTGTCGATTACGATACCATCGCAATGGTTGTACTTACCCAAGATATCCGAGTAAACGCCACGGAAGCTTGGGTCACCCATCGACTGGATATGTACATAACCCAAACGGCCATTCGACCACTTTTCTACATCGGCTGCACGTTGCTTTACCCAACGGTTATAGAGCAATGTATTGAATTCGCCACTGCTGATAGGCAATACCACTTCTTCCCAGCGTTCCTTTGTCTGAGGGTTGTAAAGTGATACCAATGTCTTCTTCTTCGACTGGTCGTTCAACAAGAGGTTAGGGTCGGTGTTCGAATCGATTTCTACGCCATTGATCTTTTCGATGATGACACCTGCCTTCATCTGGCTACGAGAGTTGTCGAACGGACTGCCTGCTACCACTTCGTCTACCTTGAGGCCCTTGCCTTCGTGCTTCCAGTCGTAGAACAAACCGAGGTTAGCTGTTGCATAACCATTAGCAACCGGACGGTAACGACCACCTGTGTGTGATACGTTCAATTCACCCAACAATTCGCTCAACAATTCTGCATAGTCGTAATTGTTATTGATATGTGGCAAGAACTTGCGATAAGCAGCACACATGGCATCCCAATCCACACCGTGCATGTTCACGTTATAGAAACGCTTCTTCTGTTGCTGATATACATGGTCGAACATGGCTTCGCGCTCAGCAGCCAAGTCCATTTCAAGGTTAGCCGTATAAGTAATAGGAGTGAGCTTGCCCGATGTAGCATCCATCTTCTGCATGCGTCCGCCGAGGAGGAAGATATTCTTGCCATCCTTGCTCATTTCAAAGTTAGCATAACCTACGTTCTTGTTGGCCAACTTCACATCCTTCTTGCGAAGGTCGAGTTTCCAAAGGTCCATACCACCTTCAAACGAAGCGGTGTAATAAAGATTTTCGCCCTTCTTGTCGATGATAGCATTACCCAATGAAGAAGAATTTGGAGTCAAGCGAACAATACGGTCTTGGATACCATTCAGTTCCATTACGATATCTTTTGCCTCGTCTTTCTTTTCTTCTTTCTTTACATCTTCCTTCTTGGCATCTTTCTTGTCGCCACCCTTCTTCAGCTTTTCCTGTTCCTTTTCAACTTCCTTCAAGAGTTCGTAATCTTCCTTGCTCAAACGATACTTGTCGTATGCGTCTTGGTTAACAAAGCAAAGGAATACGTCTTCCATAGAACCCCAAGAAGCATGGTTACGCATACCATAACGTTCGCTGGTAAAGAGTATGGCATTGCCATCCATCACCCAACGAGGAGAACCGCTGGTGTAACCGCTATTGGTCAAGTTGGTAATTTCACCACCTTGTGCGCTTACAATACCTATATCGTAATAAGGGTCATGCTTGTTGCCATTGAAGCAAAGTGCGAACCACTTTCCGTCAGGACTCCATTGGTATTCGAAACCGCCTCCTGTGCTTGGCCAATAAGTTCCATCGGTAATCTGACGTACCTTCTTGGTGTCGAGGTTTACGACCATCAACTTGCGACGATCTTGAATGAAGGCCAATTCCTTACCATCCGGTGAGAACGATGGATAGCTACGTTCAATCTTATCCGATGAAAGAATGATTTCTTCCTTGATAAGAGTAGCATTGGCGAAGTTCGGATCTTCCTTACGTTCTATCTTGGCAATAACCAATTCCCAATTGCCGTTGCGTTCTGTTCCGTATGCCAATGTGCGGTTATCCGGACCGAATGCTACACCTTCTTCAGCAGCTGGAGTATGAGTAATCTGCTTGGTAGTGGCATAGTCGGTAGATGTAACGAATACTTCGCCACGATAAACGAATGCAATCTGCTTGCCATCTGGCGATACGGTTGCCGAGCGAGCACCAGCAACCTTCAATTCGGCAATCTGTTCGCTATCATCGCGAGTGATGTCGATGGCCAACTTCTTAGCCTTTCCATTCGCTTCCTGAAGATAAATCTCGCCATCGTAAGCATAGCAGAGCAATCCCTTGTTGCTGACAGAAAGGAAACGTACCGGGTGAGTCTTGAAAGAAGTCACCGACTTGATTTCCTTCGGGCTGTTCACATCCATAGAATATACATTCATGGTGCCACCTTTGCGTTCGCTCAAGAAATAAACGGTCTTGCCATCAGGAGCCAACGATGGGTCACGGTCTTCACCACCAATGTTGGTCAAGTTTGCATGCTTGCCAGTCTTGGCATCGTACAACCAAATGTCACGAGTAACCGATGAAGTGTGGTGTTTACGCCATTCGTCTTCTACACCCTTACGATCTTGATAGAGGAATGACTTTCCATCCGGCATGTAACATACTTGTTCGGCTGGTGTAGCAATGACTTGCAAGGTACGGCCACCTGTTACAGGTACCTTATATAATTCGGTCATGGCAGCACTTGGGAAGAGGGCACTTTCGGCAGGGTCTTGGATAGCAGCCGAGAATACCACATACTTGCCATCAGGAGTGAAAGACGATGGTAATTCCGAAGCCGAGTGCTTAGTCAACTTCTTGGCACTACCGCCATCTGCAGGCATGATGTAAATGTCGAAGTTACCGTCACGGTCGCTGGCAAAAGCAATCTGCTTTCCGTCTGGTGACCAAATAGGATTACAATCAAATGAATTGTGAGTAGTCAATCGCTTTGCGGTTCCTCCTTGAGTACCTACCGTATAGATATCGCCCTTGTAGCAGAAAGCAACAGACGAACCATCTGGAGATACTTGTACATCACGCAACCAAAGCGGTGTTACTGCCTGGCCGGCCAAAGTAGCCATACCAAAGGCCATACAAGTGAGTAGTTTTTTCATATACATTATTCTTTAAGATTATTTTTGACAAAGTTAAGGAAAATCATTCAACACACAAAAATGTCTATCTAAATTCGTCCTTCACGAATGGCGTTCATTACATTGGAAGGGGCGCGTTCGGCCAACCATTCCCGTTTCATGAAGTCCATATACGGAGCAACATGGCTGAAGAACTGATGATATCCTTTACAAAGATAGTTCAATCCGGGCTCTCCATTGCTTGTTGTGGCAAATCGGTTCTTGGGACATTCGCCATTGCAGGCAAAGAGGAATTCGCATTCTTTGCATTGTGTAGGGAGCTTCTGATACTTGTCTTGACCGAAGGTTTGCTGACGCTCGCTATACATCATCTCTACCAAAGTCTTTTCGTAGATGTTCCCTAACTTGAATTCAGGGAAGACATAATGGTCGCAAGCATAGACATCACCATTGAATTCGATGACGCCGGCATGTCCACAGGTTTTTGCCATGGAGCATACACCCGGTTGTTCGCCTACCCAATTGGCCAATGTGGAATCGAACAGCTGAATGAAATAAGTGCCTACATCTTGACGCACCCATTCATCGAAAAGGGCGCAAAGGAAATTTCCCCATTGCTCGGGAGTGATAGAGAAATCCGCCAACTTATCTTCTTGCTGAAGGGGAGTGGCCAAATGTCGGCCATCTGTATGGCGGGATATGCGTTCTACGATGGGAGCGAACTGAATATAATGACAACCGATTTCTTTAAAGAAGCGATAGAACTCCAACGGAAAGTCGGCATTGTAATCATTGATTACTGCCATCCCATTCCATTCCACTCCGTGCTTTTTCAGAAGATTGATGCCTTGCATTACCTTTATAAATGATGGGCGACCTTGTCGGTTGCGTCGATATTCATCGTGGAACTCTTGAGGACCATCGATGGAAACGCCCACCAACCAATTGTTTTCCCGGAAGAAGGCACACCATTCGTCGTTAAGCAATGTGCCATTGGTTTGGATACAATTTTCGATGGTTCTTCCTCCCGCATATCGTTTCTGCAATTCTACTACCCGTTTGTAAAAGGAGAGGGGGCGCATCAAGGTTTCACCTCCGTGCCATGTAAACATTACTTGAGGCATCGTTTGAGAGCCGATGTATTCGCGGATGAACTTTTCCAGCAATTCGTCACTCATTACTTGTTTGGGAGCGTTCTTATATAGGTTGGCCTTTTCCAAATAGTAACAATAGTCGCATGCCAAGTTGCAGGTGGCGCCTATCGGCTTCGCCATGACATAAAGTGGCTTGGCAAAAGGTGCTAATGTGGTTTTCATAATTGTAGTTTTTCAAATTTGCACAAAAATAGAATTAATTTCTAAGAAATGAAAGAATTTAAGTCTTCTTGTTAAAGAATCATAATGGATGAACTTTTTTATGCATTGATTAGGGCTTTTTCAAACTAAATTCGCATATTTGCACGCAGAAAACATTAGATTTTTTCATAGTTAAGGTTTAGGTTAAAAAATAGGGGAAGACAGCTGCGAAGTTCTCTTCCTTTTTTTATGCCCTTTTGTTGCTTTTATCAGAAATTAATTTTTAACTTTGTCCTATTCCTTCTAACCAATAATACTAATGGAAGAGATTGTACAAATTTTAATATTTGTGGGGGCTATGGTCATTGCCGTTATCGGGCAAAATGCCAAGAACAAGAAAAAGCCGACTTCAGCTTCTCCTCAGGAGGTGCTGGAAGACATGTTTCCTGAAATCCTGCTTCAGGAAGAAGAAAAGCCTGTGGCTCCTTCCCAACAATCTGTCCGCGTTCGAAAGAAAACATCAGCACGTTTTTCATCTGTCCCTCCTGTTGAACCTAAGCCTCAACCAAAGGCTTCACCCGAAAAGAAAAAGAAGATCAGTTTGACTCGCAAGGAGGAAGCAAGACGCGCATTCATCTACTCAGAAATATTTAACCGAAAATACTAACAAAAACATATTATCATTATGGCATTTAATATTATTTCAGCGGCCGAAGCCGCCAGCTATATCAAGCACGGTTACAATGTGGGCCTCAGTGGATTTACTCCAGCCGGTTCTCCGAAAGCCGTTACTCCTGAGATTGCAAAATTAGCGATTGCCGAACACGAAGCTGGCCGTCCTTTCCAGATTGGTATCTTCACCGGTGCATCTACTGGTGATTCTGCCGATGGTGAATTGATCCGTGCCAAGGCTATCCGCTATCGTGCACCTTATACTACCAATGCAGACTTCCGTAAGGCAGTGAACAATGGTGAAGTGGCATACAACGACATCCACCTTTCACAGATGGCACAAGAAATCCGTTATGGATATTATGGTAAGATGAATGTAGCTATCATCGAAGCATGTCATGTTACTCCTGATGGTAAGATTTATTTGACTGCTGGTGGTGGTATCTCTCCAACCATTGCCCGCTTGGCCGACCATATCATTATCGAATTGAATGCGGCTCACCGTGGTACCGATTGTATCGGTTTGCACGACGTATACGAACCGATTGACCCTCCTTACCGTCGTGAAATTCCGGTTTATCATCCGAGCGACCGTATCGGTTTGCCTTACTTGCAAGTAGACCCGAAGAAGATTGTAGGTATCGTGGAAGTAAACATTCCGGATGAAGCACGTGGATTTACCGCTCCAGATCCTGTTACCGACAAGATTGGACAGAATGTAGCCGAATTCCTCCTTTCGGACATGAAGCGTGGCATCATCCCTCCAACTTTCCTTCCTTTGCAGAGTGGTGTAGGTAATATTGCCAATGCCGTACTCGGTGCTTTGGGTAGCAATCCGGATGTGCCTGATTTCGAAATGTACACCGAAGTATTGCAGGAAGCGGTAGTTGACTTGATTCGTGCCGGTCGCGTGAAGTTCGGTAGTACATGTTCTTTGAGTGTAACCAACGAATGTTTGCAAGGCATTTACGATGACTTCGACTTCTTCAAGAATAAATTGATTATCCGTCCGTCTGAAATCTCTAACCATCCGGCAGTAGTCCGTCGTTTGGGTATCATTTCCATGAATACCGCTATCGAAGCCGACATTTATGGTAATGTAAACTCTACACACATTGCCGGAACCAAGATGATGAACGGGGTAGGTGGTTCGGGTGACTTTACTCGCAATGCCTTTATCTCTATCTTCTCTTGTCCGTCAGTAGCCAAGGAAGGCAAGATCAGTGCTATCGTTCCGATGGTTTCACACCATGACCAGACCGAACACGATGTGAACATCCTCATCACCGAACAAGGTATTGCCGACCTTCGTGGTAAGAGCCCAGCCGAACGTGCCAAGACTATCATCGAAAATTGTGCACATCCGGACTATAGAGAACTCTTGTGGGATTACTTGAAGATTGCATCCAAGGGACATACTTCGCACCGCATCAATGCTGCATTGGCTATGCACGATGCCTTGTTGAAGAAGGGCGATATGCGTTTGGTTAATTGGAATGATTACTTATAATTAAGAAATACCAGATATTCTCCTTCTGCCTCAATGGTGAAGGAGGTATCTGTACAAGTATTCAAAGTGCCTTGCCACCAGATTGTGAAATCATAAATCGGGTAGGCAAGGCCTTTTTCTTTCAGTCCTTTGGCGGTAAAGTTGAAGATGGAAACCTGTTGGCCTTTTCTGCATTCGAACGAACAAGTATCCTTACAAGGAACAAAAACGCCATAGTCCGTATAGCTACGTACTTCTGCTCCCATTCGCATGTATTCCATCAGTAGGCTGATGTTGCCTATGGTGTGGTCTTCACGCTTGCCTGTAGCGCCGACAATGGCGATTCTTTTTTTACCATTCGATAGCAGATACTGAACGGCCTTGGTCTGGTCGTTGGTTTCCTGGTCGGGATTATGATGGATGAGTGAAGCATGCTTTATGCGGTTTTCTTCACTTAGTGAATCCCCATCGCCTATGATGATGTCCGGCAAATACCCTTTGGCGATGTGCTCGTTGGCTCCTCCGTCGCAACAAACCACGTAGGGAGCCTCCTTCAATATCTGCAAGGGGGTGGAAGCCGAAGGATAGTCTCCATTGGCCAGAATTACGGCATCTATTTCTTTCATATTTTCATCAGTTTTTTCCAATTCAACCATCCAAAGATAGCGATTATGGCGTAAAGTGCATAAAGACCGGCGGTAAAATATAATTCCTTATATATATAAAGCCCTACACACACCGCATCGACCACAATCCACACCCACCATTGTTCCAAATACTTGCGGGCAAGCATCCACATGCCGATGATGCTCAAGGCCGTGGTGAAGGCATCCCACCAAGGCACATTGCTATCCGTGTAGTTTATCAATACTCCGGCTATGAGGAACAGGGCCACGAGGAATACAATTCCTGCCTTCAGCCAATTCCGTTTGGGCATTCTGGTGATGGGAAGTTCCGTCTGGTTTTGTCCCTTGTTGCCATATTTCCATACCAACCAGCCATATACTGCTGCTCCCAAGTAATAGATGTTTATGCCGAAATCGGCATAAAGTCCGGCTTCATAATATACGAATATATAGATGGCAGGCATGATGATGCTTGCTATCCATAAATAGATACTGGCCCGATACTCTAACCAGAGATATACCAAACCAACGATTGTTCCTATAATTTCTAAAACCATATTTTTCTTAAAGTAAGTATTTGAATCACTACTTGTCATTCAGAGCGAAGCGAAGAATCTCGAGAACATTTATACTTTGTGTTATCGAGATCCTTCCTCCCGATGGTCGTCTGGATGACACAATGAGTTAATAGGTATGTCGTTTCTTATTAATTGTTTAAAAATTCAAACTCAAATGTCCCAATACATTCGTACCTGCCTGGGCTGCATAGCCGGCATAATTATAACGAACCTTTTCACTTCCATCGTAATAGAAACCGCTTCCGGCATAACCATTGTTCTCGTACTTCTCGTTAAAGAGATTGTAAATGGTCAATCCAAGCGTAGCTGATTTTACCCAAGGTAACTTGAATGAGTAGGAAAGGTTCAGATTGCTTGCAAAATAGGCATCCAGCACCTGGTCTTCCTGACAGGCATTGCTCATGTATTGCTTGCTCACATATTGCGATTGCAAAGATACTTCAAAATTCTGATACTGATAGCTCAAACGGTTGTTCCAGATGAAATCTGGCGAAAAGGCGATGGGGGTATCTCCATGATGGATTTCCCATTTTTCCCCTCCGGCATCCTCGTTTTCATAAAGCGTTTCGGTGAAATTCCGGATACGGTTACGGCTCCAAGTGGCATTCGCATCCCATGAAAGGCCGAAGTCGGTACGGATGCCGGCCATGAGTTCCACCCCCATGCGATAGCTGTCCGGCATATTGGCTGCCATGGGTTCACCTATTTCATTCAGTTCACCTGTCAGGACCAGTTGGTCCTTGTAGTCCATGTAATATAGGTTCGCACCCAAGCTCAGCCATGAGTTGGCATAGGTATAGCCCAATTCATAATCGAACAAGCGCTCCTGTTTGGGATGTTCATAGAACTTTCCGTCCGTATAGTTGTTTCGGGTAGGCTCCTTGTGTGCCACACTGAACGAACCGAACAGACGTTGGTGCTTGTCCATTTGCCAGGAAAGGCCCACTTTGGGATTGAAGAAACCGAATTTCTCGTCTATGTTTAGTTGTTGCAATCCATTGTCTGTAACAGAGTTCCACTTGTCGTTCGTACCCTTGATGCGATAAGTGATGTGCCGGTATTGCATGTCGGCATACATGTTCAAGCCATCGGCCAACTGGTAATCGGCTTTCAGATAGAGGTTCCCATCGTTCTTCGTGCCCTTGTTGCGATAGTATTCCTGGTTAGGAGTCAGTTCGCCTACATAGTCCTTCACCCAAAGCACTTGGCCGAAGTGGTCTCCCTCATAGCGGTTGAATCCGCCTCCCAAGGCAGCACTCAACCGATAGTTTTTGTAGCTCACCGAGAAGATGCCTCCCCCGAAGCCATTGTCCATGGCTTTCTTGCGCACCAAGTCGCTCCAAGCCATTTCCTCTCCGTTCTGGACAAACGGTTTCAGCCCATATTCCACCAAGGTACGTCCGTCCTTGTATTCCTGGTAGTAACCGTCACCCTTCGTGTAGTGCAAGCCTGCATTCATGCTCCACTCCGATGAAAACTGATGGTTGAAAAGCAATTGCCAGTTCTTCTGCACATAGTTGTCCGTTTGGTCATCGTAGAAGTGCATCTGTCCGTTTTCGTCGGTATACATGTATCCGCACGAATTGTATCTTCGGCCATATTGCTCCATTTCTTCCTTCGATGCATAGTTCCATGCATGATACGTCCGCTCCTTTCCGGCAAAAGTAATCAGTTTGATGGAAGTGTGGTCATCGTAATAAGCCCCTTGCAGGTAATAGGAATTCAACCCCACGGATGCCCGGTCGATGTAACCGTCCGTAGCGATATTCGACAGGCGGGCGTCGAAGGACCAATGCTCGTCCATCAATCCCGTTCCCAATTTCAAGGTTTCCTTGTGGGTGTTGAACGAGCCATACGAGCCATTGAACGTTACATAAGGTTGAACCGAAAGTTCGCCCGTCTGCATGTTGATGCTTGCCCCGAATGCACCCGCTCCATTGGTCGAAGTACCGGCTCCACGCTGCACCTGCATATCTTTCACCGAGGAGGCAAAGTCCGGAAGATTCACCCAGAATACCGTATGGCTTTCGGCATCGTTGATGGGAATCCCATTGGCGGTTACATTGATTCGTGTACCATCGGTTCCACGTACCCGGATGGAGGTATAGCCGATGCCTCCTCCTGCATCGCTGGTGCTGATGGCACTCGGTGTCATGCTCAGCAGATAGGGGAGGTCTTGCCCCAAGTTCTGCTTCTGGAGTTCTTCCTTACCGATGTTGGTAAACGCCACGGGAGTGTTTCGTGTGGCACGTGTGGATACTACTTCGACTTCTTGTAAACTCACTTTCCACAAGCTGTCGGTTACTGCACTCTCTTGTTGCCCGTAGACAACGGATGCTGCCCCTACACATAGGTGCATCATCATTGCAATTCTTTTCATTGCCTTTTCCATTTAAAATTAATAATACAGAAAAGGGGGAATTTTGTTTCCGTTTCCCTACGCCAGCATTACCTGGATCAGGTTATGGGTATGATCTCAGCCCGTCATATTAAGGCACCCCGCATATTGAAATCTGAGGGCAAATGTAATGGATTCTTACGAAGCATGCAAGAACTTTCCGACTTTTTTGATGCGCTTGAAAACAAACCTCTGCACCCCTCAACTAAAACGCCTTGACGTTTTAAGTAAAACGCTTAGGCGTTTCGATCGAAATGCTTAGGCGTTTTCTTTTTACCTTCCAGGAGCCTTCCAACCAAAAAGAAAGGGACTCCACCTGAATGGAATCCCTTGTATAGATTGTTTAATAAGAATTATCTGCCTCCTGCCGGAAGATTCTTCAACCAATAATCCACCATGCTCTTGCGCAAGTGGAAAGTTGTACCCTTACCTTCGCTGATGCCATGAGCACGCATCGGATAAGAAAGCTGGTAGAACACTTTGCCCAAACGAACCAATTCGTTCACCAACATTTCGCAACTCTGATAGTGTACATTGTCATCGCCTGTGCCATGGATGAGCAACAAGTTGCCCTTCAAACCTGATGCATAGCCGATAGGAGAACCCTTGCGGTATCCTCCCGGATTGTTCTGAGGAGTGTTCATGTAACGTTCTTCGTAGATGGTATCGTACAAGCGATAGTCCGATACGAAGGCCACGGCAATACCGGTATGGAACACATCCGGATAGCGGAACATACAGTTCAAAGTCTGGCTACCACCGCCACTCCATCCGGTTACACCAATGCGTGAAGCGTCGATGAACGAGTACTGACGAGCCAAGTCCTTCACACCATTCGATTGGTCAAGGCTGGCCAATGTACCGATTTCGCCATAAATACACTTGCGCCATTCGCGTCCACGAGGAACGTTGGCACCACGGTTGTCGATACTGATGACAATATAGCCCAAGTTAGCCAAGTGCTGGTGCCACATGCTTCCGCTCCAAGAGTCCTGAACGGTTGAGCTGGCCGGTTCGCCATAGATGTCGAGAATCACCGGATACTTCTTCGAAGCGTCGAAGTTCACCGGCTTGATCATCCATCCGTCCAACGTCCAGTCACCCGACTGAACCTTGAAGAATTCCTTCGGTTGCAAGCCCAACGCATCGAATTGTTCCTTAGCCTTGGCATTGTCGGTGATGAGGCGTACACTCTTGTGTCCCGGGAAAGAAACCATGTCAATCACCGGAGGAGTCTGTGCATTGCTGAAGGTATGTACCGCCCACTTGCCCGATGGAGACATGTTGTATCGGTGCTGGCCAGCTTGATTGGCTGGGCTCAATCGCTTCACCTCGCCCTTGCCAAAGAGCTTGGCTTCGTACAAATAGCGTTGAGTGAAGTTTTCAGGAGAAGCGATGAAGTATACCAATCCCTTTTCCATATCCAATCCCACTTCGTTGATGTAGTCGAAATCGCCCTTCGTAATCGGGAGGATTTCCTTACCGTCACGGCTCACTCTGTAGAGATGACGATAACCGCTACGTTCGCTTTCCCAAGTAAAGTACTTGTTGTTCTTCAACCAATGGATGTTGTCGTTGGTTTCCACCCATGCCTTGTCGGTATCGGTAAAGATATGAACCGGATTGTTTTCACCAATCTTGGCAATCCATACCTTGTTGGTATTCTGTTCGCGGTTCATCTGTTGGATAAAGAGCTCGTTACTTTCTGGGATGAACTCCATGCGAGGAATGTAGTTGTTGCGGGCATCACCCGGAATGTTGATCCAAGTAGTAGCACCACCATCAGCCGATACATAACCCACCTTTACGGCCGAGTTGGTAGTACCTGCCTTCGGATAAGGGAAGCGCTGGATGGTAGGGTAGATGGAATCCACATTATTAATAATGTCGAACCAACCGGTACCATTGGTATCACTTTGCCAATAAGCGATGAACTTGCCATCCGGGCTCCAACGGAAACCGTCACGACAATTGAATTCTTCTTCGTATACCCAGTCGAAAGTACCGTTTACAATCTTTTCGTCTCCATCCTTGGTAACTTGAACCACCGAACCATCGGCCAAAGTCTCTACATAGATGTTGTTTTGCGAAACATAAGCTACACGAGTACCATCTGGAGAGAACTTGGCAAACATCAAGGTTGCTTCAGGGCGTGCCTTGCCCAATTGTTGCAACTTGCCGGTTTGGATGTTCAATACCCAGTAGTCGCCACGTGTATCCATGCGCCATACTTGGCGAGTATTGGTGTAGATCAAAACCTGGTTATTGTCTGCACTGAATGTAAAGCTGCGTACACGGATAGGTTTCTTGGTTTCCGGATTCACCAACTTGTCGGCTGGAATCAAGACCTTCTTCGAGTTGTCCTTGGCATTGTAAGCCATCACATCGAATCCACCGGCTTCATTTCTTTCTATTTTCGAGTAATGTTCACCGTCTTTCATCCAGTTCACGGAACCTCCACCTTCTGTACGGACCAAACCGCCATATACGGCTTCTTCCAAGGTAGGAATGTGTTGTGCATGTGCCACAATGGCTACACACCACATGCAAAGCATTAAGATAAATGTGTTCTTTTTCATTGTTTTCTTTGTTTTTGTAATAGATTAAGACAAAGGTATATAAAAAATCCGGTCCTTTATTCAAAAAGAACCGGATTCTATTCATTTTTGTCGCTTCAGCGCGACGAAGATTCCAATTAATAGTTAGTCTTCTTCACTTCGAAGTAAGCCTGTGGGTGCAAACATGCCGGACAAGCCTTAGGAGCTTCTGTACCTTCGTGTACGAAACCACAGTTGCGGCATTGCCATACAGTTTCTTCTTCCTTCTTGAATACCGATTCGTTTTCGATGTTAGCCAAGAAAGCCAAGTATCTTTCTTCGTGAGCCTTTTCAGCGATAGCGATGTTGCGGTACATAGCAGCAATAGCTGGGAAGCCTTCTTCATCAGCTACATCAGCAAAGTGAGGATAGTCGGCAGTCCATTCTTCGTTTTCGCCTGCAGCAGCAGCCTTCAAGTTTTCAGCAGTTGTGCCGATAACGCCAGCCGGATAAGAAGCAGTGATTTCTACCATACCACCTTCCAACCACTTGAACATGCGCTTAGCGTGTTCTTTTTCCTGGTCAGCAGTTTCTGTGAAGATAGCTGCAATCTGTTCGTAACCTTCCTTCTTTGCAACGCTTGCAAAGTATGTATAACGCATTCTTGCTTGTGATTCACCAGCAAATGAAGTCAACAAGTTCTTTTCAGTTTGAGTTCCTTTTACGCTCTTTCCCATAATAGTTTGTATTAGATAATTATTTTGGCTACAAATATACTCTTTTCATTGAAAAGAAAAAGCTACCATGTTCTAAAACATAAAAAAAATGCCTAAATTTGCACTCTCAAATTAATTATAGCATAAAGTAAGGTAAGCAATGAAAGCTTTTGAATTCAAACCAAAGCTCCTCAGCACGTTGAAAAACTACTCGAAGGAGAATTTCATGGCCGACCTCATGGCCGGTATCATTGTAGGTATTGTTGCGCTTCCCCTTGCCATTGCGTTTGGTATCGCTTCAGGCGTTTCACCTGAAAAGGGTATCATCACAGCCATTGTGGCAGGTTTCATCATCTCTTTGTTGGGCGGAAGCAAGGTACAGATTGGCGGACCTACGGGTGCGTTCATCGTCATCATCTATGGCATCATCCAGGAGTATGGCATCAGCGGGTTGACCGTGGCTACTCTTATGGCAGGTGTACTCCTCATCTTGTTGGGGGTATTCAAGTTGGGTGCCGTTATCAAGTTCATCCCTTATCCTATCATCGTAGGGTTTACCAGCGGGATTGCCTTGACTATTTTTACCACACAGATTGCCGATATCTTCGGTCTTCAGTTCGGAGGCGAGAAGGTTCCGGGCGATTTCATCGGAAAGTGGTTGCTCTATTTCAAGCACTTCGATACGGTGAACTGGTGGAATGCCATCGTGAGCTTTGTCAGCGTGTTCATCATTGCCATTACTCCTAAGTTCTCGAAGAAGGTTCCAGGTTCGTTGGTAGCTATCGTTTTGGTAACTGTAGTTGTTTACTTGATGAAGATGTATGGTGGCATCACTTGCATCGATACCATTGGCGACCGTTTCACTATCCAGTCTCAATTACCTGATGCTGTGGTACCTGATTTGAATTGGGAAGCTATCAAGAACCTCTTCCCTGTAGCTATTACCATTGCCGTTTTGGGTGCTATCGAGTCTTTGCTTTCTGCAGCTGTAGCCGACGGTGTGATTGGCGACCGTCACGATTCAAATACCGAATTGATTGCTCAAGGTGTGGCTAACGTGGTAACTCCGATCTTTGGCGGTATTCCTGCAACTGGTGCGATTGCACGTACTATGACTAACATCAACAACGGTGGTAAGAGTCCGATTGCCGGTATCATCCATGCTGTTGTCTTGTTGCTCATCTTGTTGCTTCTCATGCCGTTGGCACAATACATCCCTATGGCTTGTTTGGCCGGTGTGTTGGTGATTGTGTCGTATAACATGAGTGGCTGGCGTACATTCAAGGGCTTGTTGAAGAGTCCGAAGTCGGATGTAGTTGTCTTGTTGATGACTTTCTTCTTGACCGTTATCTTCGACTTGACCGTTGCTATTGAAGTAGGTTTGGTTATCGCTTGCGTATTGTTCATGCGTCGTGTTATGGAAACTACTGAAATCTCGGTTATCAAGGACGAAATCGACCCAAGCAAGGAATCGGATATGGAAGTTCACGAAGAAAACCTTATTGTTCCGGAAGGCGTGGAAGTATACGAAATCAATGGTCCTTACTTCTTTGGTATCGCTACCAAGTTTGAAGAAATCATGGCTGATATGGGCGACCGTCCAAAGGTTCGTATCGTTCGTATGCGTAAGGTTCCGTTCATCGATTCAACTGGTGTACACAACTTGACCAGCCTTTGCGAAATGTGTCAGAAAGACAACATCCAGATTGTACTTTCGGGTGTCAATGAAAAGGTACACAAGGTATTGCAGAAGTCTGGCTTCAACGCTTTGTTGGGCGAAGAAAATATCTGTCCGAATATCAATGTTGCTTTGGAAAGAGCAAAGGAAATCATGAAATAATAGCGTTTTGATGAAAAAGCCTCGATGTTTTCAATAAACACCGAGGCTTTTTTATGAGTATTGATAAAGCTTCAAATCAAATGCATTGACCATGACCAACAGATGGTCGAAAATGTCGGATTGAATCCGTTCGAATTCGTTCCATACTTTATCGGTGAGGAAGAAATAGACTTCGATAGGCACACCGAACTGAGTCGGTTCCCGTTGGGCGATAATCAAGTCCAGATGGGTGTTAACCAATGGATGAGAAGACAGGTATTGTTCAATGTAAAACCGATAGAGTTGTGCATTGGTAGGCATAGTTCCGTCGGTAGGTTCATAATCCTTCAGTAAGGGGATTTCTTGGCGGATACGATCCAACATGTTCGGAGTACAGAATTTCAAGGTGCTCATGTCGAGCTTGATGCTTTTGTCTACTCTTCGGCCATCACTTTCCTGCATTCCTCGCCAATTCTTGAAGGTGGTATTTACCAAGGTATAGGGTGGAATGGTGGATATGGTATTGTCCCAATTCTGAATCTTGACGGTATTGAGGGTAATTTCCAATACGATGCCATTGGCAGAACCGTCGGATAGTTGCACCCAATCGCCAATGCGGAGCATATCGTTGGCCGATAGTTGCACACCGGCCACGAAGCCCAAGATGCTGTCTTTGAATACCAGCATAAGGATAGCTGCTGAGGCTCCCAATCCGGCAAAGAGAGTGTTGGGCGACTTGTTGATAAGTACCGAAACAATGATAATCCCTCCTACAAAGAAAAGAATAACTTGAAAGATTTGTACCAGCCCTTTCATGGGCCGGCTCCGTTGCTTGTCTTTGGTATTGTAGAAGGCAAGAAGAGTCAACAACAGGTCGTTGATGCAAAGCAGAATACAGCCTATAATGTAGACCACACAGAGTCTGGTGCTGATTGTCTGCAATGTCTTCCCTTCGATGGGTTCCAAGTAGGGCAGAAGATAATAAAGTACAATGCCCGGAAGCATGTACACGATGTATCTGAAAACCTTCTTTTTCAGTAATGTTCCCTTCATTTGTTTCTGTTTTGTGTAAGAAACAAAGAAGGGGAGAAAAGGTTTTATCAATACGAAACCGAGCAAGGAATACCTGCTTCACGAACCAGTTCGCCAATGCGGTCGAGCTCCTCGTGGGTAGCTTTTAGTAAGTCCGGGGCAGGAGTTTCGCGGTCGATGGTATAAATCATGACTTGGCGAGGGGCAATCTTCTTCACCATTTCCAACCAAGGGAGTACATATTCGTCGGTAGTGTTGTCCACACTTTCTCCCTCGAAGGTACCCTTCATGAAGAGAGTCTGCACAATCAGGTTGCCTTTGAAGGCCATCATGCAGTCTATCACTTTCTGTACATCGTAGTGGCCCGTTGGGCGGTCCACCTTATTGATATAAGTGGCATCGATGGTATCCAGTTTCAAGATGTTGTTGTCCACCTTGTTCAAGGCATCGAATACCTCCGGCTTATGGATAAAGGTAGAGTTGCTCAGTACGCTGACCTTGGCTTCGGGGAAGTATTGGTCGCGAAGCGCTAAGGTATCCTCCATGATGTCTGCAAACTGAGGATGTGCGGTAGGCTCACCGTTGCCTGCAAAAGTCAGTACATCGGGTTTCGGACCGTTCTGTTTCATGTCTTGCAGACGGGTTTCCAATGCTTGGCGCACCTCCTCGCGGGTAGGAAGCTTCTGATGCGGACGGAAATCGGCATTGAAACCGCATTCGCAATAAATGCAGTCGAATGTACAGAACTTGCCATCGGCAGGAAGGAGGTTGATACCCAAGGAAACTCCCAATCGGCGGCTATGAACAGGACCGAATATAGGTGAAGGATAAATTACTGTTGCCATAAACATCTTTTATTTGCATGCAAAGATAGGTATAAAATCGGATTTCTTTCCGATTTTATATAAATATCCCCCTTTTGAAGGGGGCAGGGGGATGTTCCGCTGGTTTTAAGGCATCGTTTGACCTTATGGAACATCTTCCTACCGCTTCGAAAGGGGGATGAAGATGTAAATGGATTATTTGTTCTTCACCTTGGTAATGTCATACACGGCTTGTCCGATGGTTTCTACCAAAGTCGAGTCGTTCACCATGCGCAGGGTTGTATCGTTCACCACCAGGAAGTACATCGGTTTGTCGCCATTGTCCGGAGTGAGCTTCACGCCCTTCTTCGGCTGGTTGTTCACGGTCTTGTGTATGGTCTGTTGCTTTCCTTTGCTCTGGAAGGTCTGGTTCTTGCCCGGGCCGTTGGCATCCAGATAAGTCATGTCGAGTGTATACACCGTGTCTATTCCGTCTGTGGCTGCCCCCAATGTAAGGATGTAGTCGATACCTGGCCCGTCGGCTGCAGGGATTGTGCCTGTGAAGATTTCTTCTTCCACCTCGATGGGTGCCGGGAAGATAGCTATTACGCTATCGTTTTCCATAACTATTTCTGCATTCTTCTTGTTCGATTGGCAAGAAGCGAAAGCCGCTGCAATAGCGACTAGCATCATTAACTTTTTCATTTTCCAAATAGGTTTTAAGTGATGAATCTTGCACAATAACACGCCAATCGGCCCGTTTGTTTGGAATCATTGGTTTTATTTATCGCACTATTCATAAATTCTATCAATCTTTATTAGGAAGTTTTTTGTTTAGTTACTACATTTGTGGTATACTAATAACTAATAATTAAAGGAGGAATATACTATGTTAAGCGAAAAATTGCACAATGCTATCAATGCACAGATCAATGCAGAATTGTGGTCAGCGTATCTTTATTTGGCTATGTCACTCGATGCCGAAGCTAAGGGTTACAAGGGTGTTGCCAATTGGTTCTACGTTCAGTTCCAGGAAGAACAGGCTCATGCACGTATCTTCATGAACTACTTGAACTCACGCGATGCCAAGGTCACTTTGCTTCCTATCGAAGAAGTTCCGGCTACATGGGATAGCGTACTCGCTATGTACAAGCAGACTTTGGAACACGAAAAGAAGGTTACTTCCCTCATCAATAACTTGGCTTACATTGCCAACGAAGACCGCGACTTCGCTTCTATCAACCGCCTCAACTGGTTCATTGACGAACAGGTGGAAGAAGAAGAATCGGCTCGCGAAATGATTGCTACTGTAGAAGCAGTAGAAGACAACAAGTATGGCATGTATATGCTCGACAAGGAATTGGCAGCACGCGTATACAATGTTCCGTCTCCACTCGCAACTGCAGCCGAATAAAGACTGACATTTGCCGATGAACAAGAATCTCTTATGGGCCATGGTGCCTTTGATGAGTGCCTGTGCCGGACAGCCCGAAGCACAGAAGCCGAACATCATCTACATCATGTGTGATGACTTGGGATATAACGACTTGGCATGCTATGGCCAGCAATATATCCATACACCGAACTTGGACCGCATGGCCGCTGAGGGCATGCGGTTCACTCAGGCATATGCCGGCAGTCCGGTGAGTGCCCCTTCGCGCGCTTCGTTCATGACGGGGCAGCATACCGGGCACACCGAAGTGCGTGGCAACAAGGAATATTGGCGCGATGTACCTATGGTGCAGTTGGGCGTGAACCAGGAGTTCAGCCGGGTAGGGCAGCATCCGTACGATCCTGAACACATCATCCTTCCGGAAATCATGAAGGACAACGGATATACCACCGGTATGTTCGGCAAGTGGGCAGGCGGATACGAAGGCTCGGTTTCTACCCCCGACAAGCGTGGCATAGACGAATACTACGGCTATGTGTGCCAATATCAGGCGCATCTTTACTATCCGAATTTCCTGAACCGATACAGCAAGTCGAAGGGCGATACGGCGGTGGTGCGCATCACAATGGAAGACAACATCCAGCATCCGCAGCATGGCGAAGGATACTTCAACCGTACCCAGTATTCGGCCGACATGATTCACCAGATGGCTCTGGAGTGGATCGATAGCCAGGACGGCAAGCAGCCTTTCTTCGGTGTGTTCACCTATACGCTCCCTCATGCCGAGCTGGTTCAGCCGGAAGACAGCATCCTGCAATATTATAAGGAGAAGTTTACGGAAGACAAGGACTGGATTTCGCCAGACTGGAGCCGATACAACACTTCGCTTCATGCCCATGCCCAATTTGCGGCGATGGTGACCCGCCTCGATGCCTATGTGGGCGAGGTGCTGGCCAAGCTGAAGGAAAAGGGATTCGACCAGAATACCTTGGTTATCTTTACCAGTGACAATGGCCCGCACATGGAAGGCGGTGCCGATCCTGATTTCTTTGGTTACAATGCCATTCTCCGGGGTACGAAGCGCCAGACACACGAGGGCGGTGTGCGTGTTCCGTTCATCGCTTGGGGTCCGGGCATGGTGCCTGCCGGTGTAGTGAACGACCATCAGTTGGCCTTCTACGATGTCATGCCTACCTTCTGCGAGTTGGCCGGTGTGTCCGACTATGTGACCCGATACACCAACCCGAACAAGGAAGTGGATTACTTCGATGGCCTCTCGTTTGCACCTATCTTGTTGGGCAAGGAAGGACAGCAGGCGCACAACTTCCTCTATTGGGAGTTCGAGGAAACCAACCAGGTGGCTGTCCGCATGGGCGACTGGAAGATGGTTTCCAAAGCCGGAAAGCCTCACTTGTACGACCTCAAGACCGATGTGCACGAGGATAACGACCTGGCCGACCAGTATCCGGACATTGTGAAGCAGATGGTAGAGATTGCCCATTCGCAACACACCGAAAGTCCATACTTTAAAGTGACTATGCCGGTAGTGGAAGAATAAACGACACTTTTTTTTTTGAGCCAACGCCAGCTTGTCCTTCGGGATGGGTTGGCGTTTCGTTTTTTAGGGGTGGATATATGACGGATTCGGCTCCTCCGCCGGATGAGTTCATTGAACGAGTGAATGTAGGGATTCAACGATTGGATTTCGGGTTGCAGATTCTTCTTCCCATCTTTGTATGTGAAAGACAAGGCAGCTCCTTTGTCTTTGCTTTTGTTTTTTCTTTTTTCTACCCGATAGGCATGCGCCAAGGCAAAAAAATAAAATGCCTTGACGTTTGAACCAAAACGCCTAAGCGTTTTAAGTAAAACGTCAAGGCGTTTTATTAAAAGCTCGAAATAGCTGTTTTTATCCGAAGAACAGATAGCAGATGAATATCGCTGCAATGCTGCCCACCGTATCGGCCAATAAGCCACAAGGCACGGCATGGCGAGTCTTCGAGATGCCCACACTACCGAAATACACCGCCAAGATATAGAAGGTGGTATCGGTCGATCCCTGAAGGATGCAAGTGAGTCGGCCCACAAACGAGTCGGCACCATAGTTGGTCATGGCATCCACCATCAGTCCTCTCGATCCGCTTCCGCTCAATGGCTTCATGAAAGCCGTAGGCAAGCCACCCACAAATTCGCTATCGATGCCACAGAACTCCAAGGCACTCTCGATGCCTCCAATGAGGTAATCCATGGCTCCCGAAGCACGGAACACGCCGATGCCCACCAGAATGGCCACGAGGTAAGGAATGATGCGTACGGCGGTGGTGAAACCTTCCTTGGCGCCTTCTACAAAGGCATCGTACACGTTAATCTTCTTGCGGATACCGGTAACGATGAATCCGATGATGATAAAGAACAGGAACACATTGGCACCCGTAGTAGAGAAGGTATCTATCTGGGTACGCGACAACAGGCTGCAGGCATAGATAATACCCGCAATGAAGAGGCTCATTCCGCCCACGAAAAGCAGGATGGTTCGGTTGAGCAGGTTAATGCGCTGATAGATGCTCACGGCAATGATACCCGCCAAGGTGGCAATGGAGGTAGCCAGCAGGATGGGGACAAAGACATCGGTGGGCTGAACGGCTCCCAATTGGGCACGATACACCATGATGCCGATAGGGATGATGACCAGTCCTGAGGTATTCAGCACGAGGAACATGATCATCGGGTTGCTGGCAGTATCTTTCTTGGGATTCAGCTCCTGCAATCCTTCCATGGCCTTCAAGCCAAGGGGAGTGGCGGCATTGTCGAGCCCCAGCATATTGGCTGCCAGGTTCATGAAGATGCTTCCGGTTACAGGGTGTCCCTTGGGAATGTCCGGAAACAGTTTGCTGAAGATAGGGCTGAGCAGGCGCGAGATGAAAGAGATGAGTCCGCCTTTCTCGCCAATCTTCATGATACCCAACCAAAGGGAGAGCACCCCGGTCAACCCCAATGAGATTTCAAAGGCGGTTTGTGAGGAGCTGAAGGTGGAGTTGATGATTTCCGGAAATACTTGTGTGTCGCCAGCAAAGACTAAGCGTCCGATGGCTACAATAAATGCGACAAGGAAAAATGCTATCCAAATATAATTCAGAACCATAAATGATTTTTTTAAATTCGGCTGCAAAGGTACGAATATTCAACAAGAAATAAAAATGTCAGGAAGCGAATCCCCCTTACGAAGGGGGTAGGGGGATGTTTGGTAACAGGATGAATCTCTCCATGTGGATGTTACATCCCCCTGCCCCCCTTCATAAGGGGGATGGATGTGTTTTGTGATGATTTTACTTCTGATAAACCTTCAGGTTCGTAATCTTGCTCTTGAAGTCGCCGGCCTTTTCGAGTGGGAAGACCAGGGTGCGGACATTGCGGATGCGTGTCTTGCCTTCCTTGTCCATCCATCGTTCCTGGATGTTCAGTTCTTCCACCTGCTTGCCGTTGATGAAGAGGCGGGTAGCCTTGTTGTCGCCTTCGATGGCAATCTTCATGCGTTGGCCCGGCTGAACCTTATAAGTAAAGGTATTCAAATAACCGTCGCGGGCATAACCCAACATGCCTTGGATAGGGTCGGACAAGTAGAACACGGCATCCTTCGAACGGAAGAGTTCGGTACCCATGGCTTCCTGTGCTCCGTCAATCTCAAATTCCACCCAATAGTTATATCCTATTTCCTTTACAGGTAAAGTGCTGTTTGGAGTAATCTCTAATCTAGCGAAGACCAAGTCCGTTGTCTTGCTGAGGCGTCCCAATTGGTTCACACCCGGTGCTTCGCTGAGTGCGTGGCGTTTCTCGTCGAATTCTTCGTAAGGCATGCTCTTCGATGCACCTGTCCACATCTTTACCGCCAATGTTTGCAAGGCTGGATAGCAACGGTGGTGGATATCCTTGGTCGAGATGCCATTACCGCAATGATCGTTCCATACGGCATACATACCGCCGAGGATGGCCGGATCTTTCTCGTCGAACACTTCCTTACCCACATGAGCCGGAGTCCAGTTCTCGTACAGGTGCTTGCAGTTCAAATAATCGTAATAATAGCCGGCTGCCGGAACAATGTAGGTCAGACCGTCGGGAATCGAGATGAGCTTGTAGCCCTGCTTCACCATGTCGCGAGGTTCGGCATAGCCATTGTACCAAGCGCTCATAATCACGTTTTCGCTCTTCACTGGAGTTTCGCCCTTGGCATGGGTCAAGGCACCCCAAACACAAGCCTGCTTGCCGAAGCTTTCCACGTAGCGGATGTAGCGGTCGGTAAACTCGCGGAACTTTTCCACTACCTTCGGGTCCTTGTTGCTGTATTCGTCGGTACCGATGTGTACGCGCTTGCCACGGAACACCGGTTCTTCACCTTCCAAGTATTCCTTGAACAAGCCATCCATGAACTCGTAAGTCTTCGGGTTGAAGAGGTCGAGGTGGTCCATGCCGTATTCCTTGCTTCCGATTTCGGGCATGTAGTGAGCGAAGGCTAACGTATGCGCCGGGGCATCGATTTCAGGAATGATTTCTACAAAGCAACTCTCGGCCAACTTCTGCAAGTCGATGAATTCTTGCTTGGTGTAATGTCCGTCGCGGGCAGTCAGTCCCGGATATGTATCCGATTCGAGGCGGAACGCCGCATAAGTCTTGTCCCAATCGTTTTCGAAGAACTGCTTGAAGCCGTTGTCGTTCAAGTGGATTTGGAAGCAGTTCATCTTGTAGTAGGCCATAATCTTTACATAGTCGCGCAAGTAATGCATCGGGATGAACTTGCGTCCGCAGTCTATCATGAAGCCACGGATTTCATAGTCCGGAAAGTCGCGGATAACGCCTTTCGGGAGCGAGAGGTTCTGTTCGGCCATCTGCAAGAGGGTTCGGGTTCCCCAATACACGCCCACCGCTTCGGGAGCCGATAGCGTGATGCGGTCGGTAATACTGATGGCATAACCTTCCTTGCCCAACTTCTTGTCTGCCTTCAAAGAGAGGATGATGTCGCCCTTCTGTCCTTTCCCTTCTACAAGGACAGGGGTGTGGTGGAACATTTCCTTACAATCTTCAGCCACCATCTCGGCAATGCGTTGCAACTCCGGTTGGTTCTTTGGGTAAACAATGCGGGTTTGTTCGTTGAGGGTGAACTCACCGGTGGTGCCTTTCCATTCCTTCAATTCGGGGATGACGAATGGCTTGGCATTCTGTGCGGTGATGCTTGTCAGGAAGCAACATAATAAGAGGGTTAAGAGGTGGAGTTTTTTCATGGGTGTTGTTTTTAAATTTTGTCATTGAAAAAATCCCCCTTTTGAAGGGGGATGAGTTTGTAATTATTCTACAATCACTTCGTTGCGGATAGGGTCATCGTAATACTCTTGAAGTCTCTTCAATTCGGCCTTCAACTCCTGAGTGATTTCTTCTGTACCCGGTTGGCCATAGATATTGTTCATTTCAGAAGGGTCTTCCTGAAGGTCGAACAATTCCCAGCTATGGATATCATTGTAATAACTG
>JAFYWH010000064.1 GCA_017558175.1 Bacteroidaceae bacterium | reverse complement strand
TTCTTCGAATGGGCTATCACTAAGTACATTTTGAAGAGAGAAGCTTGTACCATCTGCGATGGTTCGGCTGCTTTGACCGGTTTGTTGTTGGCATTCAACTTGCCATCTAACTTGCCTCTTTGGATTATCATCATCGGTGCTTTGGTAGCTATCGGTGTGGGTAAGATGACTTTCGGTGGTTTGGGTTGCAATCCGTTCAATCCTGCATTGGTAGGTCGTATCTTCTTGTTGATTTCATTCCCTGTACAAATGACCTCTTGGCCTACCGTTCAGCAATGGGCAAGCTATACAGATGCTGAAACCGGTGCTACTCCGTTGGCATTGATGAAGATGGCCGTGAAGGGTGATGTAAACGCATTGAGCCAATTGCCGGATACTTTGGATTTGTTCTTGGGTAACAATCCGGGTTGTATTGGTGAAGTTAGTGCATTGGCTTTGTTGCTCGGTTTGGGTTATATGTTGTGGAAGAAGATCATCTCTTGGCATATTCCAGTATCAATCTTGGGTACAGTAGTTGTATTTGCAGGTTTGATGCACTTGGCTAATCCGGTGGTTTACGCATCTCCATTGGCACATTTGTTCACTGGTGGTTTAATGCTCGGCGCTATCTTCATGGCTACTGACTATGTAACATCGCCAATGACTCACAAGGGTATGATTATCTACGGCGTGGCTATCGGTTTCTTGACCGTAGTGATCCGTAACTTCGGTGCTTATCCGGAAGGTATGTCGTTCGCAATCTTCATCATGAACGCATTCACTCCGTTGATCAACACTTATTGTAAACCAAAAAGATTCGGGGAGGTGAAGAAATGAAAAAGCTTGAATCATCTTTAATGAACATGGTGCTTGTCTTGACAGGCGTAACCGTGATTGCCGGAGCCTTGTTGGGTTATGTGAATGAATTGACCAAAGGTCCGATTGCCGAAGCAAATGCCAAGGCATTGAGTGATGCGATTGCATTGGTGGTTCCAGGATTTGACAACAATCCTGCTGAAGCTCCTGAAAGCATTGAATTGAATGGTGCTACTTATAAAATCTATAAGGCAACTAAGGGTGGTGAGTTCATCGGAGCAGCTGTTGAATCATCAGCTAATGGTTTCGGTGGTGCATTGAACGTATTGGTTGGTTTCGACAAGGAAGGTAACATTATCGACTACTCTTTGTTGAGCCATGCAGAAACTCCAGGTTTGGGCTCGAAGGCAACTGATTGGTTCAAGAAGGGCCAAAAGGGTGACATCACTGGTAAGAATCCTGGCAAGGGTGCTTTGGTGGTTAACAAGGATGGTGGCGATGTAGATGCCATTACTGCTTCTACCATAACTACCCGTGCATTCTTGAATGCAGTGAACAATGCGTATGCTGCTTATAGCGGTCAGAATGTGGATGGCATGAGTGGTGCTACCGAACATGCTACAGCTACTAAGGAAGAGAAATGTGATACAGAAGCTGCAAAGACTTGTGGCGGTGATTGTGAACATGAACATAAATAAAAGAAAGGAGAACAGATTATGAATAATTTTAAAGTAATGATGAACGGGATTATCAAGGAAAATCCTACGTTTGTACTCCTTTTGGGTATGTGTCCTACGTTGGGTACTACTTCTTCGGCCATCAATGGTATGGGCATGGGGCTAGCTACAATGGCTGTATTGGTATGCTCCAATGTAGTGATTTCTTGCATTAAGAATATTGTACCGGATATGGTTCGTATCCCGTCTTTCATTGTGGTTATCGCTTCTTTGGTAACTATCTTGCAGATGGTGATGCAGGCTTTTGTTCCAAGTTTATATGCTACCCTCGGTTTGTTTATCCCATTGATTGTAGTAAACTGCTTGATCTTGGGTCGTGCCGAAGCATTTGCAGCTAAGAATGGTCCGTTGGCTTCTATGTTCGATGGTATCGGTATGGGTCTTGGTTTTACCATTGCCTTGACTATTCTCGGTGGTGTACGTGAATTCTTGGGAACAGGTAAGTTGTTCGATATCGCAATTTTGCCGGAAGATTATGGCATGTTGCTTTTTGTTCTTGCTCCGGGTGCGTTTATCGCATTGGGTTACCTGATTGCTATTGTGAATAAGTTGAAGAAAGCATAACCCGTAAAACAGAAAGAATATGGAATATATATTGATATTTATTACCGCTATCTTTGTGAACAACGTTGTGTTGTCACAATTCTTGGGTATCTGTCCGTTCCTCGGTGTATCTAAGAAAGTTGAAACTGCTACGGGTATGGGTGCTGCGGTTGCCTTCGTATTGGTGATTGCTACTATTGTTACCTACTTGGTGCAGAAGTTTGTACTTGATGCTTTTGGCTTGCAATATTTGCAGACTATCGCCTTTATTCTTATTATCGCTGCATTAGTGCAGATGGTGGAAATCGTGTTGAAGAAGGTTTCTCCAGCTCTTTATCAGGCACTTGGTGTATTCCTTCCTTTGATTACTACTAACTGCTGTATCCTTGGTGTGGCTATCTTGGTTATCCAGAACGACTTCGATTTGCTTACTGGTGTAATCTATGCCTTTGCTACTGCTATTGGTTTTGCATTGGCTATGGTGTTGTTTGCCGGTATCCGCGAACAGTTGAGCTTGGTAAACATCCCAAAGGGTATGGATGGTATGGCTATCGCTTTGGTAACAGCCGGTTTGTTGGCTATGGCATTCATGGGCTTCTCGGGTGTTGACAAAGGTTTGGCGGCATTGTTTGGCGTATAAAAAGCTTTTACAGTCAATAGAAAGAGGCTCGAAATATATTTTCGGGCCTCTTTTTCTTAAATTATCCATGATTTATTTTGATTTAATTCATTTTTTATCGTTATATTTGCAATAAATAATAAATGAATGAATATGACCTTGATTGTACTGGCAGCCACGATGGGGAATAGATATGGCGGGTTGAAGCAGCTGGAAGGGATAGGTCCCAATGGCGAAACACTTTTAGACTTCTCTATTTTTGATGCCATACGAGCCGGATTCACTCGCATTGTTTTTGTGATAAGCAAGCACTTCGATGCGGACTTCAAGATACTGGTTTCTGGAAAGTATGAGCATTTGGTTGATGTCCAATATGTGTATCAGGATGTTGATACATTGCCGATAGAAAAGAGAAACCCTAAACGTACCGCTTTGTATGGTTCCGTACGAGCAGTTCTGATGGGAAAAGAATTGATAGATTCACCTTTCGGTGTAATAAATGCGGTGAACTTCTATCAGAAAGAGAGCTTTGAATTGCTTTATAATCACTTGCAGGCATTGGGTGAGACAGACTATGATAGTGTAAATGTTTGTTTCCGTTTATCCAATGTGTTGGCCGAAAGCGGAGGTGTAACCCGAGGTATTTGTGAGTTGGATGAAGAAGGAAATCTGGTTTCGGTAACAGACCGTTTGGGTGTTGAACGAGTTGGAGGTATCCCGATGTATCCTAACGAAGTACACAAATGGGAACCTTTGGATGAGAATAGCTTGGTATCGATGAACATGTGGGGATTCAAGCCTGGTATCCTAGATAAGATGCAAGTGGAGTTTGATGCTTTTCTGGATAAGTATGGGCAAGATATGAAAGCGCATTATTCCATTCCTGCCTTTATGAATGAGCAGATAAAGCAAGGTGCCAAAGTAAAAGTGGTAGAAACACCTGCCCGATGGATGGGATTGGTTTCGCATGATGATAAAATTCAGGTATTGCTCCGTACCAATGAAATGATGCGAAAAGGTGTCTATCCGCAAAGATTATTTGGTAATCCGAATGAATGAAAGAATAAGTTGTCGGAAATTTGATTTCGATAATTGCAAAGATATTTAACGAACAATGAACGTCTTCGGGCGTTCTTGTAAGTGCATTCTCTGAAACTCTTTGTAGGTATGAGAATATATGGAAAGAGGAACTTATGCATAAGTAATGCATAGAGCAGAGATGCATAGTAGTTTTGTCGTGTTTTATTTTGTGTTTGTGTTGTGGCTACTCCCCGACGTGAGTCGGGGAGTAGTTTTTTTATGTCCTTACTCTAAAGCACGTTGTCGGCAGAAGCAACCGCTGAACACTTCATCCACAAACTCAACTTGTTCACGGAAGATACCGAATACCGAAGAACCCGAACCGCTCATCGATGCATATACGGCACCCATATCGTATAGTTTGTCTTTGATAGCTGCAATTTCCGGATAAAGTTTGAACACGCTTTCTTCGAAATCATTCTTCATGGTGGCACGCCAAGTTTCTACCGGCATACGGGCAATTTCTTTCAATGAATGTGCTGGTTTCTTTGGTTGGACAAGCGAGTAAGCTTCTTTCGTTGAAACGAATATATCAGGCTTTACCAATACGATATAGTATCCTTTCAAAGATACTTGTACTGGCTCGAAAACGTTTCCGATTCCTGATGCAAACACCGGCTTGTTTTGGATAAAGAACGAGCAATCAGCACCTAAGCGAGAAGCATATTCTTCCAGCTTTTCTACGCTCAGTTTCAGTTGGAACTTGTCGTTAAGGAGTTTGAGCATGAAGGCCGCATCAGCAGAGCCTCCACCTAAACCGGCACCTGTCGGGATATGTTTGAACATGTGGATGTTTACCGGTGGCAAGTTCGGAAAGTCGCTCTTCAACAATTTGTAGGCTTTAACCACCAAATTCTGTTCCGGATCTCCTTCTATAGGTGTACCACTGAGTGCTAATGCATATTCTTTATCACCTTCCAATTGGGTTACTTCCAATGCATCTTGTAGTGCGATAGGGTAAAATATGGTTTCCAAGTTATGGTAACCATCGGGACGCTTTTCAACGATGTTGAGTCCCAAGTTGATTTTGGCATTCGGATATGTTATCATCTTATTAGTATTATAGTGTTAATTGGGTGTTAATATTAGGTTGATAAATTTATTTGTTCAAAGATAGGAATTAAAAGGGAAAGTTCTATCTTTGCGGTACTTAAAAATACAATAAATGGCAGAACAAAGAAAATATACTCGGACATCCCGAACTCCGGTCAAGTCGAAACCGGTGGATGAGTACGGCCACTTGCAACCTCAAGCGCTTGATTTTGAGGAAGCTGTATTAGGTGCGCTGATGATTGAAAAGGATGCATACTCGGTAGTGAGTGAAATCTTGCGTCCCGAGTCTTTTTATGACCATAAGCACCAGTTGCTTTATAAGGCTATTACGACATTAGCCATGCGTCAGCAACCTGTCGATATCTTGACGGTTGCCGAACAATTGCGTACTACCGGTGAGCTGGAAGAAGCCGGAGGACCTTTTTATATTACCCAATTGAGTGGTAAGGTGGCGTCGTCGGCACACATCGAATACCATGCCCGTATCATTGCCCAGAAGTTCTTGGCTCGTGAGTTGATTACCTTTACCAGCAATATCCAAACCAAGGCTTTTGATGAGACACAAGATGTAGACGACTTGATGCAAGAAGCCGAAGGCAAGCTCTTCGAGATTTCTCAGAAGAACATGAAGAAGGATTATACGCAGATTAATCCAGTGATTCAGGAAGCCTATGAAATGTTGCAGAAGGCGGCCGCCCGTACCGATGGTTTGAGCGGTTTGGAGAGTGGATTCCATGCGCTTGACAAGATGACTTCTGGTTGGCAAGATTCCGACTTGGTGATTATTGCGGCCCGTCCGGCGATGGGTAAGACCGCATTCGTGCTCTCTATGGCTAAGAACATGGCGGTCAATGCCAAGATTCCGGTAGCCTTGTTCTCGTTGGAAATGAGTAACGTACAGTTGGTGAACCGTATGATTGTCAACGTGTGCGAAATTCCGGGTGAGAAAATCAAGAGTGGTCAGTTGGCACCATACGAATGGGGTCAGTTGGACTATAAGATCAAGGATTTGTACGATGCTCCGCTATATGTAGATGATACCCCTTCGCTCTCGGTATTCGAGTTGAGAACCAAGGCACGCCGATTGGTTCGCGAACATGGGGTGAAGATTATCATCATCGACTACCTTCAGTTGATGAACGCTTCGGGTATGTCGTTCGGTAGCCGTCAGGAAGAAGTCAGCACCATGTCCCGATCGCTCAAGGGCTTGGCCAAGGAATTGAATATTCCAATCATAGCGTTGAGTCAGTTGAATCGTGGGGTAGAAAGCCGTGAAGGTATCGATGGTAAGCGCCCTCAGCTTAGCGACTTGCGTGAATCCGGTGCCATCGAACAGGATGCCGATATGGTATGCTTCATCCATCGTCCGGAATACTATAAGATTTATCAGGATGAGAAGGGCAACGACCTCCGTGG
>JAFYWH010000063.1 GCA_017558175.1 Bacteroidaceae bacterium | reverse complement strand
GTCGTTCAGAAGGTGCTGAAATCCAATTCAAGGTAAAGGATAGCGATGTAGAATTTACCATCTTTACCACTCGTGCAGATACCATGTATGGTGTAACTCTCATGGTATTGGCTCCAGAAAGTGAACTCGTAGCTCAATTGACTACCGCTGAACAAAAGGAAGAAGTGGAAGCATACCTCGACAGAACCAAGAAGCGTACTGAACGCGAACGCATCGCCGACCGTAAGGTAACGGGTGTATTCAGTGGTTCGTATGCCATCAATCCGTTTACAGGCGAAGCCGTTCCTGTATGGATCAGCGACTATGTATTGGCAGGTTATGGTACAGGTGCCATCATGGCCGTACCGGCTCACGATAGCCGTGACTACGCTTTCGCCAAGCATTTCGGTTTGCCAATCGTTCCGTTGGTGGAAGGTTGCGATGTAAGCGAAGAAAGCTTCGACGCCAAGGAAGGTATCGTAACCAACTCTCCAAAGGCAGGCGTAACTCCATATTGCGACCTCTCTTTGAACGGTTTGACTATCAAGGAAGCAATTGCTGCTACCAAGAAATATGTAAAAGAACACAACCTCGGTCGTGTAAAAGTAAACTTCCGTTTGCGTGACGCCATCTTCAGTCGTCAGCGCTATTGGGGCGAACCGTTCCCTGTATACTACAAGGATGGTATGCCTTACATGATCGACTCGGCCAAGTTGCCTCTTGAATTGCCGGAAGTAACCAAGTTCCTCCCGACAGAAACAGGCGAACCTCCATTGGGTAACGCTACCAAGTGGGCTTGGGATGTACAGAAGGGCGAAGTAGTGGAAAACTCACTCATCGACAATGTAAATGTATTCCCACTCGAACTCAACACTATGCCTGGTTTTGCTGGTTCATCGGCTTACTACATCCGCTACATGGATCCACACAACACCGAAGCATTGGTATCGGAAAAGGTAGATAACTATTGGCAGAATGTAGACCTCTATGTAGGTGGTACAGAACACGCTACAGGTCACTTGATTTACTCTCGTTTCTGGAACAAGTTCTTGCACGACCTCGGTGTGAGCGTGAAGGAAGAACCGTTCCAAAAGCTTGTGAACCAAGGTATGATCCAGGGTAGAAGTAACTTCGTATATCGTATCAAGGACACCAATACTTTCGTATCCCTCAACTTGAAGGACCAGTACGAAGTGACTCCGCTTCATGTGGATGTAAACATCGTTTCGAACGATGTACTTGATGTAGAAGCATTCAAGGCATGGCGTCCTGAATACAATAACGCTGAATTCATCCTCGAAGACGGCAAGTACATCTGCGGTTGGGCAGTAGAAAAGATGTCCAAGTCTATGTACAATGTAGTGAACCCGGATATGATTGTTGAAAAGTACGGTGCGGACACTCTCCGTATGTACGAAATGTTCCTCGGCCCAGTTGAACAAAGCAAGCCTTGGGATACTAACGGTATCGATGGTGTACATCGTTTCTTGAAGAAGCTTTGGGCATTGTTCTACGACCGCAACGACCAATATTTGCCAGTAGATGGTGAACCAACCAAGGAAGAATTGAAGTCTATCCACAAGCTCATCAAGAAGGTGACAGGCGACATCGAAACCTTCTCTTACAACACTTCTATCAGTGCGTTCATGATTTGTGTGAACGAACTCGGTGCTTTGAAGTGCCGCAACAAGGAAGTTTTGAAGACACTCGTTACTTTGATTGCTCCGTTCGCGCCTCACATGGCAGAAGAATTGTGGGAAACTTTGGGCAACGAAACTTCAGTATGCGATGCACAATGGCCGGAATGGAACGAAGACTACTTGAAGGAAGACACTATCAAGTACACTATCTCGTTCAACGGTAAGGCACGCTTCACTTTGGATTTCCCTGCTGATGCCGACAACGACACCATCCAGAGCACAGTGTTGAATCACGAACTCGCACAAAAGTGGGTGGAAGGCAAGACTCCGAAGAAGGTCATCATCGTTCCGAAGAAGATTGTGAATATTGTATTGTAATATTCCATTCAAGGTGTGCTTTACGGCACACCTTGAATAAATCAAACTTAATCTACATATTATGGATGCATTGTTTAATTCAAAGATTGGTCGCGAGTTAAAAGACTATGTGGCTATCACACTCGGTATCATGTGCTATGCACTTGGTTGGGCAGCCTTTATGCTTCCTTACCAAATCTCTACCGGTGGTGTAACAGGTATTTCAGCCCTTATCTATTATCTCACGGGCATCGAAATCCAGGTTTCTTATTTCGTCATCAATGCCATTTTTATGGTATTTGCCTTGAAAATTCTAGGTCTGAAATTCTGTATAAAGACGCTTTATGCCATTCCTGCGCTTACTTTTTTCCTATGGCTCTTCCAAGTATTGTTAAGAGACGATGCTGGTAATCTGCCTTTATTGTTAGGTCCAGGACAAGAGTTTATGGCACTGGTAATCGGTGCTGGCATGTTGGGCTTCGGTATCGGCTTTGTATTTATCTATAATGGTAGTACCGGGGGAACGGATATTCTTGCTTGGATTATCAACAAATACAAGGATGTATCCTTGGGTCGACTGATTATGTATGGTGATATCATCATCATTTCGTCCTGTTATTTTGTGTTCCATGACTGGAAGCGCGTATTGTTCGGATTCTGTGTATTGTTCGTAATGAGTGTCGTCATCGACTATGTGGTGAACAGTAACCGCCAGTCCGTCCAATTCCTCATCTTCTCAAGAAAACATGAAGAAATAGCCGAAACGATTACAAGAGAACTTCATCGTGG
>JAFYWH010000062.1 GCA_017558175.1 Bacteroidaceae bacterium | reverse complement strand
GCATTGGATGCACTTCCAGAAGGTTTCACTTGTCCGGAAGGTCGTGAAAAGCCATGGGGTACTAACCATGCAGTAATGATGGGTGCTGGTGTTATCAAGGAACCATTTGCAGTAATCAATTGCGACGACTTCTATGGTAGCGACTCTTACCAAGTAATGGGTAAGTTCTTGTCTGAACTACCAGAAGGTGCTAAGAATACTTATGCAATGGTTGGTTTCCGCGTAGGTAACACATTGAGCGAAAGTGGTACTGTATCTCGCGGTCTCTGTACAGCTAACGACCAGAACCAATTGACATCTGTAGTTGAACGTACTAAGATTCAGCGCATGGATGGCGAAGTGAAGTATTTGGATGAAAACGAAGAATGGGTAGCTACTCCGGAAACAACTCCTGCAAGTATGAACTTCTGGGGTTTCACTCCTGACTACTTCGAATATAGCGAAGAATTCTTCAAGGGCTTCTTGAGCGATCCGAAGAACATGGAAAACTTGAAGAGCGAATTCTTCATTCCTTTGATGGTGGACAAGTTGATCAACGATGGTACTGCTACAGTTGAAATCCTTGACACTACTAGCAAGTGGTTCGGTGTAACTTATCCGGAAGACCGTCAAGGTGTAGTTGATAAGATCAAGGCATTGGTTGATGCTGGTGAATATCCTGAAAAGTTGTTCTAATATACATTAATAAATGAATAAAGGGGCTCGTTCGAAGCCCCTTTATTTATATCTGTGCCTTATATTCGCTTGGCGACATGCCGGTGTGATGCTTGAAGTATTTTCCGAAGAACGAAGGATTCGGGAAGTTCATGTAGTAAGCCACTTCCTGGATGGACATGGCTGAATACTTCAGCAGTGTCTTTGCTTCCAGAATCACATATTCGTCTATCCATTGGCCGGCGGTCTTTCCGCTGACTTTCTTGATGACGGTAGAGAAATGCTTCGGACTCAAGAACAGCTGTTCGGCATAGAAATCCACTCGTCGTTCTTTGCGATGATGTTCACTCACCAAGTTGATGAATTGCTTGAACAAGGTTTCTTCGCGCTTGATAGGCTTGTTGGCTTCCGCTTGCAATTCCGGTCGATGGCGATAGATGATGGAGCCGAGTTTGTACATGTAGGCAGCTATCAGTCGCTTGGTGATATCGATGCAGAAATAGTCATCCTTTCGTTTCACGGCATCGAGGATGAGGAGGAAATACTCTCTCAGTTCTTGCACTTCATCGTCTGTGAGATGAAAGACCGGATGTTCTTTCCGGCTGGCGAAGAAAGGCATGAAGCTATTCAAACTGATGTACATCTCTTTCAAGAAGTTGGACGATACCATCAGGGTTTGCGAGAGGTAGGTTCCTTCGTTAACGGTAGATTGCATCAAGTCGCCCGGCGAACCGATGACCAAGTCATTGGGTTTTACCTTAAAGTGTTTCAAGTTGATGCTGAAGTCTGATTCTCCCTTTTCGCGCAGACCGATGAAAAGACCGTCCATGCGAAGCGGATACTTATAGATTGGGCTTCGGCCTTCTTCGATGTAGTGTTCGGTATAGTCCACCAACAGATCGTTGGCTATACCTTTGGCTTCCGGATGCAATTGCTGGATGCGTTCGATTGATATATCTTTGATTTCTTGTTCCATTTTTCTTTTGTTTTCGCAAATTTAAGCAATTTATTTGAAAGGGGTGTTCTCTTTTTCTTGCTTATAGGGAAAATTAAACAATACTGCCAACTTGTTAACATTTGCAGGGGAAAAACTGCCATTCTTTCTTAATTCTTGCTAAAAGAATGGGGCTGGCACGCTTTTTGTAGGAAATTAGGTGTATCTTTAACCAAAAATAGAAAGAAACTATGTATTTGATATTATTTATTGGTATTGCCATCATCAGTTACTTGGTGCAGGCAAATTTGAAAAACAAGTTCGAGAAGTATTCAAAGATGCCGTTGGCTAACGGAATGACCGGTCGCGATGTTGCCATCAAGATGTTGCAGGACAATGGTATTTACGATGTGAAGGTAATCAGTACTTCGGGTATGTTGACCGACCACTATAATCCGGCCAACAAAACCGTGAACTTGAGCGAAGGTGTATATGGTAGCAATAGCGTAGCGGCTGCTGCCGTAGCTGCTCACGAATGTGGTCATGCGCTTCAGCATGCTCGTGCGTATGCTCCGCTTAAGATGCGTTCGGCCTTGGTTCCTGTGGTGCAGTTCTCTTCAAGCATCATGAGTTGGGTATTGTTGGCAGGTATTTTGATGATACAATCTATGCCACAGATTCTTTTGGCTGGTATCGTGTTGTTTGCAGCTACTACCTTGTTCAGTTTCATCACCCTTCCGGTAGAAATCAATGCAAGTAAGCGTGCATTGGCTTGGATGAGTAATGCAGGTATCACCAATGTGTTCAATCACAAGGCTGCTGAAGATGCGTTGAAGTCGGCTGCTTATACTTATGTGGTTGCTGCCCTTTCTTCATTGGCTACCTTGATATATTATGTGTCGATTTATATGGGTCGTCGCGATTAATTCGCGGAGGCGTTTAAGATAAAAGGTGGAGGCGAAATAAAAACGCCTCCACCTTTTTTATTTATTCCTCTGTTTTTTGTATTTTTGCAGCTCAATTTAAATAAGACAAAAGATTATGGCTCAGAAACCAGGTATTCCTAAAGGAACACGCGACTTCTCGCCGGTAGAAATGGCGAAGCGTAACTATATATTCAATACCATCCGTGAGGTGTTCCACCTTTTCGGTTATCAGCAGATTGAAACTCCGTCGATGGAAAACCTCTCGACTTTGATGGGTAAGTACGGCGACGAAGGCGACAAGCTCTTGTTCAAGATTCAGAATTCAGGCGACTACTTCTCGGGTTTGACCGACGAAGAACTCTTGAGCCGCAATGCAGCCAAGCTCGCCAGCAAGTTCTGTGAAAAGGGTTTGCGTTACGACCTCACCGTGCCTTTTGCACGTTATGTGGTGATGCATCGCGATGAAATCTCATTCCCTTTCAAGCGTTACCAAATCCAGCCGGTATGGCGTGCCGACCGTCCTCAGAAGGGTCGCTATCGCGAATTCTATCAGTGCGATGCCGATGTGGTAGGTAGCAACTCACTCCTCAACGAAGTGGAACTCGTGCAGATGATTGACCGTGTGTATGGCAAGTTCGGTATCCGTGTGTCTATCAAGATCAACAACCGCAAGATTTTGACTGGTATTGCCGAAATCATTGGCGAAGCAGACAAGATTGTTGATATCACCGTAGCTATCGACAAGCTCGATAAGATTGGTCTTGACAATGTAAATGCTGAACTCGCATCGAAGGGCATTCCACAAGAAGCTATCGAAAAGCTCCAGCCAATTATCATGTTGAGCGGAACTAACGAAGAAAAGCTCGAAACTTTGAAGACTGTTCTTGTTGCTAGCGAAACTGGTTTGAAGGGTGTGGAAGAAAGTGAATTCATCTTGAAGACCGTTGCATCGCTTGGCGTGAAGAGCGAAGTGGAACTTGATTTGACTTTGGCTCGTGGTTTGAACTACTACACAGGTGCAATCTTCGAAGTGAAGGCGCTCGATGTTCAGATTGGTAGCATCAGCGGTGGTGGCCGATACGATAACTTGACTGGTGTGTTTGGCATGAGTGGCATGAGTGGTGTAGGTATCTCGTTCGGTGCAGACCGTATCTACGACGTGTTGAATCAACTCGACCTCTATCCGAAGGAAGCCGTGAACGCAACTCAGTTGTTGTTCGTGAACTTCGGTGATAAGGAAGCGGCTTATTGCTTGCCTATCCTTTCGCAAGCTCGCAATGCCGGCATCCGTGCGGAAATCTATCCGGATAGTGCGAAGATGAAGAAGCAGATGAGCTATGCTAATGACAAGAACATTCCGTTTGTAGCCATCGTAGGCGAAAACGAAATGAACGAAGGCAAGTTGACTTTGAAGAACATGACTACTGGCGAACAAGCTTTGGTTACACCAGAAGAATTGTTGGCTACTATCAAGGGATAATAAGAGTATCATTCTAAATACAGGGGCGGACAATCGGATGTTATACACTCGATTGCCCGTCTTCTTTTAATAATAGGTATAATCCGATACAAGTGAATAGGAGCCAGACGCTTGTTATGCCTATATTCGTATATGCCCATAATTTGGAGTATTCATGGAATAATAAATCGACATAATGTTCGTCTAAATAGAATTCTGCACAATGGTTGAATAGGATGGAAAGCAATTCGACAATGGAACATATTCCCCACAAACAATAAAATAGAAATTTCATGACGGTTTTTCTTTTGATTTATTGCTTGCAAAGTTGACAAATATAATTCAATAGGCGACTTTCAAAAATGCAGACTATATGTTCCTTTTTCACTAACAGGACGGATATATTATCCCACTCCCAAATCGGTATTTTCCAATAGGATTTCGATGTGCGGATCGTCCTTGATTTGCGGATAGACTTCTTGAGTGAACCATGCTATCAAGTCTGCATCCTGTTTCTCCGAGGTGGAATTGTTGCAAAAAGCATTCAAACTGAAATACTCAAAATGCTTACGGGCTATTTCAATGTCCTTCAGAATATGCTCTTTGCTCTCGCCTTCTGTGCCAAAAAGGAGGCAGATGCCTTGGAAATATTGGGCGATGTCTTCGGGGGTAACCGAAGAGGGCACTCCCTTTTTCCATCGGTCGCGAAGGGCGGTATCGAAGGTTTCCACACCACAACGGAACTTCACTTGTGCAGGGGCAAATCGTTGGGCAAAGTCGGCCAATTTCTTGCGATACATGTAGTGGGCTTCAAACCAAAGGGTATGAATCCGTTTCTCCCGAACAATCTCCTGGATGAGCTGAAGCGTTTCCTCATCCAGTTCCATGGCCGAGCCGGAATTGATGATGTCCAGCACTCCGTATCGTCCGGTAACTTGTTGCAATACAGCCTTGTTTACAAGGAAAGGATGTTCGCTTGCGTCTTCGTGATAATCGCAGAAGGTACATTTCTTCCATCGGCATCCTGTACCTTGAAGCAGCACGAACTCACGGGGCATCTTGGTGTGGATCAATGAATATCTGTCCATCTCAGTCTTTCTTTGAGGTGTATTTGCGAAGCGCGTGGATGGTAGCATACGCCATCGGTGTACCGAAGAACGCTTCAATCAGCAGCTTACCTCCGTATTGGAAGGCAATCATCAGCAACAAATCGCGGGTAGAAACTACGCCGAAGAAGGCAATGAGCACGAAAGGAAGGCTATCGAACCAATAGGCTATGGCCGAACTTCCGATGGTGCGTACCCAAAGTTTCTTTCCCTTTGTTTTCTCTTTGATCTTTTCCATGAACCAAGCGTTGGAGAGTTCACCCAAAAGGAATCCCACCAACGAACCGATGACAATTCGCGGTACATACGAGAAAATGTGATTGTAGGCATGACTCGTTTCTCCCAGATAGTCGGGCGAGGGGAGCCATACGCCGATTTGTGTACAAACCACCATGAGGATGTTGCAGAGGCATGTCAGCCAAATCACCTTCTTGGCGGTGCGGAATCCCCAAATTTCGGTGAGGACATCGCCCAGCATGTAAGCAAAAGGGAAAGTGATGGTTCCGGCATCGAAGTAAAACAAGCCGAAGATACTGATGACCTTTACGGCCATCACGTTAGACACTAAGTAAAGAGTGACGAAAAGAGCTGTCACGATCATCAATGCCGTGGGATTGTGCGCCAATCCTGCGTGCTTTTCGGTTTTGAAAGGGTTTTCCGAGACCTTATTCATAATGTTTTGTTTTTATTGATTACCGCGCAAAGATACGATAAAAGTTTTATTCGTACACAATTTTGTCCAATATTCCCATCAAATGGGCAAGCGTTATGCCATAATTGGTCATCGGAACTCGTTGTGTAGAAGCACTTTCCAAACGATTCATTACATGCTTGCGGTTGAACATGCACGCTCCGCAATGAATAATCAAATCGTACATCGACAAGTCCTTCGGGAAGTCACTACCGCTCACCATATCGATTTGCAAGCCTTCGCCAATCTTCTTGCGGAGAAGGCGAGGAATCTTTTCACGGCCGATATCCTCCGTCATCGGAGCATGAGCACAAGCCTCGGCTATCAGCACGCGGGAGTTTTCAGTCAAGCTATCAATGGCCGAAGCCCCTTCGATGAATTGGCGGATGTCACCCTTGTAGCCGGCCATGAGTACAGAGAACGAGGTAAGCATGCTTTCTTCCGGCTTCTGTTCGTATACCGTCTTGAACACTTGCGAGTCGGTGATGATAAGTTTTGGCGGATAGGCAAGTGTTTGCAAGGTTTGAGTCAACTTGTCTGTGGTGCAACTCATGATGAGGCATTTCTTGTCGAGCAATTCACGCATGGTTTGCACTTGTGGCAAGATCAGTCGACCTTTCGGAGCCTGAATGTCTTGTGGCATAACGAGCAATACCAAATCGTTTTCTCTCACCAAATTACCGGTAATGGAAGGTTGTTCAAAGTCTTGTGGCAACTTCTCCAAGATGGCAACACGAATCTCCTCCATGCCTTGTTTCTCCTTGGCACTGATTGCAATCGGTTTCTGCTGGAGTTCACTCTCAATCTGCGCAACGATGCTTGGAGTATTTTCTCGGATATCCGCCTTGTTCAAGATAAGAACCACCGGAATGTTCTTGCTCTTGAGTTGTTGCATCCATTCCTTCTCCATCTGTAAATCCTTTTCTTCGCAAAGGAGCAAGGCAATGTCGGTACGTTCAATCGCTTTCAAGGTGCGTTCGATGCGCATCTCGCCAAGCGTTCCTTCATCGTCGAATCCCGGAGTGTCAATCAATACGCAAGGGCCAATGCCATGTAGTTCCATGGCTTTGCTCACGGGGTCGGTTGTGGTACCGGGAATATCGGATACCAAAGCAGTATCTTGTCCGGTCAAGGCATTGATAAGCGATGACTTTCCGCTATTGCGTCGTCCGAAGAGGGCAATGTGCAGGCGGTTGGCGGAGGGGGTGTTGTTGAGGCTCATGGTGTATGTTTTAAGTATTCACCACAGATTACACAGATAAACACAGATTTATAGTTATTTTGTCTGTGGAAATCTGTGTAATCTGTGGTGGAAAAATTAGAATCGGAAGTCACGCTTCCCTTCTTCAATCTCTTTCAAGTTACGCAAGGCAATCTCCTTGATTTTCGGATTCGGGATATGTTGAATCTCTTCTTCTATCAGTTTGATGCCTTTTGCATAAGTATCCGGTGAGGCGTAATCCTGTAAGTATTCCTTTAAGGTCATGAGTGCGTTTGGTGCACAACAATTGGCTATCTGACCGGTCTTGACAAGCGACATGAATCGGTCGCCGGTGCGTCCGGCACGGTAACAAGCCGTACAGAAGCTTGGCAAATGACCTAATTCGAGCAACCAGTTTACCACTTCATCCAAGGTGCGGGTATCGCTGATATCGAATTGTGCCGAGTTCTCTTCTGGAATCTCCGGAGTGGCATATCCACCAACACTGGTACGCGAGCCACCGCTGATTTGCGAAACACCCAATTCCAATACCTTCTTGCGAGTAGCTGCTGACTCACGGGTAGAAATGATCATACCGGTATAAGGAACGGCAATACGGATTACCGCCACAATCTTGCAGAAGATGTCATCCGAAATAGCATCGGGGAAGCTTTGCAATGAGATGTCTTCTGCCGGACAAATGCGAGGCACACTAATAGTATGCGGACCTACACCGAATGCAGTTTCCAAGTGTTCGGCATGCATCAACAAGCCTACGAAATCGTACTTGTAGGTGTTCAATCCGAACAATACGCCCAAGCCCACATCATCGATGCCACCTTCCATGGCGCGGTCCATGGCTTCAGTATGATAAGCATAATTGCTCTTCGGACCGGTCGGGTGGAGGGCTTCGTAATTCTCCTTATGGTAAGTTTCTTGGAACAAGATGTAGGTACCAATGCCGGCATCCTTCAACTTGCGATAATTCTCAACCGTAGTAGCAGCAATGTTTACATTCACTCGGCGGATGGCTCCGTTCTTGTGATGAATGCCGTAGATGGTTTTTATGGACTCAAGGATATATTCTATCGGGTTGTTTCTTGGGTCTTCTCCAGCTTCCAAAGCCAAACGCTTGTGTCCCATATCTTGCAAGGCAATCACTTCTTGAGCAATCTCTTCTTGGGTAAGTTTCTTGCGATGAATGGTCTTGTTCTTGAAGTGATAAGGACAATACACACAACCGTTTACGCAATAGTTCGACAAGTAGAGTGGGGCGAACATCACGATTCGGTTGCCGTAGAATTTTTGCTTGATGTCGCGAGCTAATTGGTAGATGCGTTCTATCAAGTCGGTCTCTTCACATTCAAGGAGTACGGCTGCTTCCCGATGTGAAAGTCCCTGGCAAAGAGTGGCTTTTTCAATCAGCGACTCAATGAGGGGGCGGTTATTCTTGTTCTCGCGGGCATATTCCAGCGTTTCCAATATTTCGGAGTGGCTGATGAACTCTTCCGCGATTCTTGATTCAGGTTTGTACATATTCATAATATTTTTAGGGCACGGATTACACGGTTTTTTGTGGATGAAAACGAAAAATAAATCCGTGTTCATCCGTGTAATCCGTGCCTAATTATAATCTCCACGCAAATAAGAGATTTGATATCCTATTCCGTTCAGTTGTTTTACCAACAATTGGAGCCCTTCGGCAGCTTCGCTTCCAAATGCAGCCTTATGATTATATAAGGTATACTTCTCTCGAACGGATGAAGGCGAGAGGTTAGGCATTACCACATTTGCACCGGCAAGGATGCCTCGTTCCCTTCCATCGGGAGAGAGGGAAGCCAATGCGGTGGTAGCCGGAATCAAAGCCGATGGATGCATCAATCGGAAAATGGACAATAGTTTCAATGTCAGTTCGATGCTACCGGCAGGTTCATCGGCAAAGGGTGTGTCGGCATGGGGAATGAACGGACCGATTCCAATCATTTGTGGTTGGAAACGTTCGATGAACAACAAGTCTTCCACCAAGTGGTCGATGGTTTGTCCGGGGCTTCCTACCATGATACCCGTTCCGGTTTGATAGCCGATGTCTTTCAGCCATTGTAGGCATTGCAAGCGATGTGCTTGATTCATTTCCGAAGGATGAAGGTTCCCATAGTGCTTTTCATTGAATGTTTCGTGACGGAGCAAGTATCGGTTGGCTCCTGCATTGAAGAAACGTTGGTAGGCTTCTTTCGGCTTTTCGCCTAACGAAAGTGTGATGGCACAATCGGGAAACTCCTGACGGATGCATGTTACGGTTTCCGTTATCCAATCATCTGTTTGCGATACATCTTCTCCTCCTTGCAAGACAAAAGTCCGGAAGCCTAAAGCATATCCTTCCCGGCAACAAGACAAAATGGTTTCCCGCGACAAGGAGTAGCGGGAAACCATCGTATTGCTTTTCCGAATGCCGCAATACAAGCAGTTGTTACGGCATCGGTTACTAATCTCGATAAGTCCACGGATAAACACGGCATTGCCAAAGCGGGCGAGTGTCGTCTGTTGTGCTTTTTGTTGTAAGTAAGCGTTTGCTTCGGCATCTTGGCAAAGCAGCAACGAGCGATATTCTTCCGCTGTCAGGGCATGTTCATTATATAACTTATCGATTATGTCTTCCATAATGGCTCTCTTTTTAGGCACGGATTACACGGATTAACACGGCTTTTAGTGTATGTTTTCATACGTAATCCGTGAAATCCGTGTAATCCGTGCCTAAAATAATTGATATGTATTTAATAGGTATCCTTCCACTTGGCAAGGTTCTGCACCATCATGCGCTTACCCTTGTCGCCACTATATGTAGCAGGACCGGTGATACATCCGCCTTCGCAAGCCATGACTTCGATGAACTTGGCTGGCACCTTTCCGGTCTTGGCATAAGCACGGAGGGCAGCGATGTTCTTCTTGTTCAAGTCTGCAATCTGGATACCGTTCACTTCCATCTTCAAGAAAGCCTTAACGGCAGCTGTTACACCACCAGCTTGAGCAAAGCCTTGTGCTTCGCGAACGGTAGACACTTGCATTGGGTATGGTTGTACGAATTCGGTGTTGATGTCGAATGCTTCCATCAAAGAGCCTACTTCGTCGAATGTCATTACAAAATCCACTTCTTCATCGCGTTGAGCTTCCTTGCGTTTAGCGATACATGGACCAACGAATACCACCTTTGCATCCGGATATTTCTTCTTGGCGATGCGAGCGGTATAGTACATTGGTGAACGAGTGCTTGATACGTATTTCTCCATATCAGGAACGTGCTTCTTCACCAATTCGATGTAAGAAGGACAGCATGAAGTAGTCATGAAAGCTTGACCTTCGGCCATCTTTTCGAGCAATTCGTGTGCTTCCTTTTCGGTAGTTTCCATAGCACCTTCGGCAACTTCCAATACATCGTGGAAGCCCATCAACTTGAATGCACCATATACTTGTTCGATGCTGGTGCTGAACTGACCGAGGATAGCTGGAGCCACACAAGCAACAACTTTTTCTCCTCGACGGATGCTTTCCAATACATCGAATACTTGAGAGATGCTGAAGATAGCGCCGAACGGACAAGCGTTCATACACTTACCGCAATAGATACACTTGCTTTCGTCGATGTGTTCGATACCGCGTTCGTCCTTGCTGATAGCCTTTACCGGACATGCTTCTTCGCAAGGAACCGGGATATAAACGATAGCGTGGTAAGGACAGCTCTTGTGACAGATACCGCAACTTACACAAGTTTCGTGGTCAATCCATGCTTTACCAGTCTTGGCACTGACGTGGATAGCTCCCTTCGGACAGTTATATTGACAATGACGGGCAGTACAGCCACGGCAGATTTCAGTAACTTCGTAATTGATTTGGACGCAAGCCGAACATGCTTCATCCACAACGCACATGATTTCGTCTTTCGGTTGTCCGTTTGTTGCACGGTCCAACGCCTTCTTGGCGTATTCAGACAATGGAGTAAGTTCGTCTGTTTCGTCTTCCATGTTCAGGCCCAAAAGAGGCAATGACTTGTATTTCCAAACGGCACGTTCTTTATGTACACAACAACGACCTGCATGCTTAGAGTGTTTCGGACTCAGTTTCAAAGGCAGACGGTCGATGTCTTCACTAGTCAATTTCCCATTTTTCCACAACTTGACAAGTTCTGTCATCAGTCTGTGGCGAACCATTATTAGATTGTTAGGCATAATGTGATATAGGTTAGTTATTAATGTGACAAAGATAGGTAAAAAACTAATTAACCTGAATAGAAAAATACCGATAATTCTACCTCCAAATGCTAAAAATGTCACGAATGTTTGTGCTTATGCCTAAACTGCTGATAAGTTTACAGTTTTGATATTTCTTTTTGAAGCAAATCGAGGAAAGCGGCACCATGTCCTCCATCCATTTGTACATGATGAAATTGGAAGGAGATGGGCAATTTTGTCTTCAGCCAATGCTTGCGATACTTTCCCCACATGACCATGGGATTGCTGAACTTATCGGTGTATTGGTTGACGATGCAATCAAGTTCCGTTTGAACCATGGCCGATGTTCCGACAATCATGTAATCTTCTAGAAATGAACTTCTGCACTCGTCAGATGCTTGTGTGGTCAAGGTGTTGTAGTCTTGACAGAACTGCATGATGTTCTCCGTAAAAGGTATGTCGCAAGAGTTGATTCCTTTTTTACGATTATTTACAAT
>JAFYWH010000061.1 GCA_017558175.1 Bacteroidaceae bacterium | reverse complement strand
CCTACATTTACTCTCCATACGTATGCGTGTACATAATAGTTCAAATATGGCACGTCGATAACCATCGGCTGACCATTTTCGTCCATTACGCGATCGATTGGCAAGCTACCGAAGTTCTGAGCGTCATAGTTTGCAATCTGCTGGCCATCCATAGCCAAGCTCTGTGCAAAATAACCATAGCGATACAAGAAACCAACACCACACATGTCGACATTGCTGTCTGATGCTTCCTTCATGTAGTCACCAGCCAAGATACCCAAACCACCTGAGTAGATCTTCAATACGTGAGTCAAACCATATTCCATACAGAAATAAGCTACTGACGGACGGTTAGCGTCTGGCTTAACATCCATGTATGCACGGAACTTTGCATAAACTTCGTCAATACGTGCAAGAATAGCCTTGTCTGCTGCCAAAGCTTCGAGCTTTTCATAGCTCAAGCGTTCCAACAAAACAACCGGGTTCTGACCTGCTTCTTTCCACAATGCAGGATCGAGATCCTGGAACAAGTCAGTTGCTTCATTGTTCCAAGCCCACCAAATGTTGCGAGCCATTTCTTCCAACTTCTTCAATTCAGCCGGAATGCGTGACTTGACAGTAACGTCTTTCCACGCAGGAACATTAGAATTACTAATTTTGATTTTCATGTCTCTTAAATTATAATTGATAATTAATTCTTTTCAGTTAATCTCTTCTGAGCATTACGCAATGCAATGTCGTATGCTTCATAATAATACTTGATGAAGTGCTTCCACAATGCCTTTTCAGCAATGTCGGCAGCGTTCTTACGGATCTTCTTGATTTCCGAATCCTTCAATCCAGAGAACTCAGCAATAGTATCCTTGATAGCATCTGCCACTTCCGAGTAATTGTAGTCAGAACGGTGAATTACCTTTACACCATCCTTCAACTCTGCATAACCGCCCTTCAATGAATTTACCCACAAACCGAAACCTGCCAAGTCAGTAGTGATAGCCGGTACATGGAACGCCACACTTTCAAGCGGAGTATAGCCCCATGGTTCGTAGTATGAAGGATATACAGTCAAGTCGTTACCCAAAACCAAGTCATAATAAGTTACATCCAAGATACCATCCTTACCGTCCATGTAGCAAGGGATAAAGATAACCTTTACCTTAGAATCCTTAGAGTTCGACATACCCAAATACTTCAACATATCGAGCACTTGGTCGTGGCTCATGTTATGCAACCAGTGAGTAATGAACGGACATTCCAACGGAGTATCGAATTGTTCCTTGCTGTTCAAACGTTCCAACAAGTCCTGACGTGGTTCGCCTACCCAACTTGGAACCTTGATGAATGCCAACACTTCCTTCTTCAAATCCTTGTCGCGTGTCAAGCGGTTCAATGCTTCCAAGTAAACGTTGATACCCTTGTTCTTGAACTCGTAACGACCACTTGTACCGATAATCAATGTATCGTCGCCCAAAGAAGTACCAAGCAACTTGTTTGCCAAGTTCAAGAGAGCAGCACGTGCCTTCTTACGCTTCGGAGCAAATGCACGACCTTGTGGAACGAAGTCATCTTCAAAACCGTTCATCAACACAACATCTGCCGGCTTGTCGAGAAGCTCCTTACATTCGTTGTTGGTGATTTCACTTACGGTTGTAAAGCAGTCTACATGGTGTGCTGATTGCTTTTCGATTGAGTGCTTAGCTTCCATATTAAGCTCTTGAGCCATCTGGTCACCGTTGTAAGCAAAAAGGTAATCGTAAAGCGGCTTGTTGTTACCAGCGATTGAACGACCGATTGAAGTAGCGTGAGTTGTAAAGATTGTTGCTACCTGTGGAACGGCCTTTTGCAAGTACAAAGCACCTAAACCGGTCATCCACTCGTGAGCTTGGTAAATTACTTTATCGTTTTCAGTCAAGTTGAAACGATAAAAACTTTCTACAACTTTACCTGCTGCATATGAGAACATAGATGCTTCATCGTAATCACCATAAGCGTGGAGTGAATCTACGCGGAAATCTTCCCACATTTTGCCATAAATGGCGTCCTTTTCTGCAAAGAACGGGAAGAAGTCTACCAAGAATACGATTGGTTCTCCAGGGATGTTCCAACGGCCGATGCGAATCTTAAGGCCATCGTTTTTCAACGCATGTTCTTTCCATGCGACACACAAATTATCACTCTCGATAAACAAAGGATTTTCTTTTCCTACCCAGAAGTCAGGGCCAATGAAAATGAGCTTATCCTTGTATACATCATGTAAGGTCTTTGCCCGAGTAGACAAGACCGTATAAATACCCCCAACCTTGTTACATACTTCCCAACTTGATTCGAAGATGTAATCCGGGGTTAACAATTCTTTTGCCATGAATAAAATACCTAATCTTATTTACGAGTGCAAAGGTACACAAATTCAATGACATAATAAAGTTTTTATCACCCTTATTCGTAAGAAAAAAGGAAATATTTTTAGTTTTTGCCGTTTTAAGACAATTTTCTGCTTACATTTTGTTATTTATAGCATTTTGATAAATAAAACCAATATTTACATATCATAATAAAACAAAGGTGCGCTCAGAGATTACTGAACGCACCTTGATTAATGTATTTTCCTCGTATGATTATACCAAGAATGTTGCAACCAAAGCAAGAATTGCATAGAATTCAGGAAGAGCTGCATAAATCATGGTGTTTGTCTGTACATCATGACCTTGTGCCATACCAGCGATACCGTTAGCACAAAGCTGACCCTGACGGATAGCAGAGATCAAGAACACCAAACCTACGCAAAGACCCATACCGAATGTCTGCAAACCATTAGCAGCAGTAACAGCATCAGCAGTCATGAAAGCTACGAAACCATAAAGACCCTGAGAAGCTGGCATCGCAGAAAGAATCATGTAACCAGCCGACTTAGTTGCGTCCTTCTTCAAAGCACCTTCAGCAGCATTACCTGCAATAGTAGTACCATAACAGCTACCAATACCTGCAAGGGCAAGCATCAAGCCCAAGCCCAAATAACCTAATAAAAGATTCAAATCCATAATATTATAATTTTTTGTTTGTTATTAATTTCTTTATTTATTAATCATTTTTCTTTTTTGATGAGAAAGGCTTGTATTCCACGCCCTTACCATCGTAACCGGAATTCTTGAAGTATTCCACAAATGTCAAACGGATAGAGTGTACATAACCACTCAAGCATGAGAGGGCAATGTTCAAACCATGACCAGCCACAAAAATCAAGCCGAAGCAAATCCATCCCGGAATACCGAAAAGGAAATCACCCAAAGCGTCACGCAGCTGCAAACCAAGGGAATTGAACACTCCACCAAGCATACCACCCGCCAAACCAAGTGCATACAGACGGAGATAAGACAACAAGTCGCCCATCAAACCCGTAGCCATATTGTAGGTATCCCAAAGACCGGCACCCACATTCACGAAGATATTGCGACGAATATCATTCAACAAATAAATACCAATAGCCGATACACCTCCAATACCGATATATGCCATCTTGGAAGTTTCGAAATCTACCACTCCAAGGTAGTTCAAAGTAGCTACAGTTACCGAACCGGCAACCAACAAGAGCCATCCCCATGCCGAGAGTGAGTTCTTGAAACCGTAACGTACAGTAGAACCGATAGCCTTCACTACCATAGCAAAACAGATATGGAACATACCTACCAACAAGGCAATGACCATGGTCTTGTCATAAGCTGTACCATCCCACTTACCGCTGATAATGAGTGAATTCATCCATTCCGGCAAATTCCAGTCGGTCAAAGCAGCACCGAAGAAGGTGTTGAACAAGGCTCCCACTAAGGTAGTGGCAGCGCCCAAAGTAATCAACAGATTCATCAAACCTGCCATAGACTTGCTGAGCTTCTTCTTCAAATAAAGTCCCAAGATTACGAGCAACAAACCATAACCAGCATCGCCCACACACATACCGAAGAAAAGTGCATAGAACGGAGCCAACAACGGAGTTGGGTCGAATTCACCATAATCCGGCATACCATACATCTTGGTCAGCATTTCGAAAGCACGGCTTATCTTGCCGTTTTTCAACTTGATAGGTGCATTGTCTTCCTTCTCTGCTGCACGGATTTCGTAATAGACACCGCTTTCATCCAGCAGCTTCCGTACTTCAGCATCGTTTTCAACAGGCACCCAGCCTTCCATCATGACGATAGCACCATCGGCCATACGCTCACCACCCAATTGCTCCACTTCCATCAAGTTGATATCGCTCTCCAATGCTTCGAGAGCTTCTTCCACTACAGGAATATGGTTGATACAGAACAAATCGAGTTCATCGTTAGCCTTCTTGATAGCGGCCTTCAATGCTTCCTGTCCTTGCACCAATTCAGACAATCTTTGTTTTGGCAATCGTACCGATTCCGCTTCCAGTTCTACCGGTGTATGGTTCACTGTCACGAAATAGCACTGACCACCCTTGCGGTTGATGATGGTTGCATTGTAGTCATCCACCCATGTTTCTTCAAAGGACTTTTCCGGACAGCAATAGAATTGCATCTGCCATCCGTTAGCCTTCAACTGGTCAATGACATTCCAATCGAATTCCCCCCATACTTCCATCGCATCGATTTCCTTATCGAGTACGGGAAGCTGCATATTCAAAGCCTGGATATGCTCTTGCTGAGATTCGTAGCTATCCACCACTTGTTCGATGGTGATTCCGCTTGGCTGAGCCGTAGCTGTACCTTCATACGAAGCGGCAGCCAAAGTCATGTTCTTCAATAACGATTGGTAGGCCGTACGTTTCTGCATGAATGCCTGCAAATTGGCATCCATCTCTGCTCCCTGGCGTTTTTCTACATGTACCACACCAAGTTCACGGAGCTTTTCCAAGAACATTTCGTATTCCTTGTGATAAATCAGGAACGAAAGTTTATTCATTTTCGAAATCATTCCTCAGCCTCCTTTCTTTTTTCTTGTATGGACTTCAGGATCTTCTGTGAAGACTTCGAGAGGTTCTCTTCGTCTTCCATAAAGCGCTTGATTTTTCTTAGCGCATCCTGATATCCAGGTATCTGCACCTTCTCAAAAAGGTTCACTTTCTGAGTGGTTTTCTTACGCGCATGTTCCAATAAGTTCAACTTGGCAAGCATGAATTCCCTTTCTATGGCCGTCTGAGCCAATATTTGCAACAAGTGTATACCATCGGCATACCACTTCGGACTTGCAAACAAACTGAAAGGGCGGATTTCAAAGTCTACGTTTTCCAGAATAGGAACACGCACACCCGCAATCTTCTTCACGCCCAAATGAACGTCTTTCACTTTCACCAATGATGAGTCGAACTCATTCCAAAGTGCGAACATGGCTTCGTAAGCTTGAATTTCTTGTTCAAGCTTTTCTTCCAACCCCGCCGCTTCTTCCTTGCAGCGCTTCACTTCCATGCGCAAGGCACTCTCCTTGTTCTTGATGATCGGGAGGGTACGCACACGGACCTTCAGCTGCTTTTCGAGCATCTGCAACGAGGTCTTGTTATATTGAAACTTAATAGCCATTGTTCTCTAAGTTTTCTTATTTACCCCAGAATTCTTCTACCAATTCCTTCTTGATGTTCACTTCTTCTGGCTTGAAGTACTTGCCGAACAATCCCCAAGTTACATCCAACATTTCTGTGGTATCCAAGTTCACATCGATAGCCAACAACTGGTTAGCGTAATCTTTGGCGAATGCCAAAGTACGTTCATCGTAATTGGTCAAGTCGAAACCATTTTCCATCTTGGTCTTTGCATTGGCAGCATCGGCATAAAGACGTACCGCAGCATTCATCACCTGTGGGTGGTCCTTACGAGTCTTCTTACCACTAACCAACTGCTTCAAACGAGACAATGAACGGAATGGGTCAACGATTACTTTACCGATATCACTGTCACGACGGAGGAACAACTGACCTTCGGTGATGTAACCAGTGTTATCAGGTACGGCATGAGTAATGTCACCACCACTCAAGGTAGTTACCGCAATAATGGTGATTGAACCACCAGCCGGGAACTGAACCGCCTTTTCGTAAATCTTCGCCAAGTCTGAATAGAGTGAACCTGGCATAGAGTCCTTCGACGGAATCTGGTCCATACGGTTAGACACGATAGCCAACGCATCGGCGTAGCTGGTCATGTCGGTCAACAACACCAATACCTTCTGGTTATGTTCTACCGCAAAGTATTCAGCAGCAGTCAATGCCATATCCGGAATCAACAAACGTTCTACCGGCGGATTTTCTGTTGTATTCACGAAACTGATGATACGGTCGAGCGCACCTGCATTCGAGAACACATTCTTGAAATACAAGTAATCGTCATTGGTCATACCCATACCACCCAAGATAATCTTGTCTGTTTCCGCACGAAGTGCTACATTCGCCATTACCTGGTTAAATGGTTGGTCAGGGTCAGCAAAGAACGGAATCTTCTGACCAGAAACCAATGTATTGTTCAAGTCGATACCAGCGATACCAGTAGCGATCAATTCAGACGGTTGCTTACGACGAACCGGATTCACAGAAGGACCACCGATTTCAATTTCCTTACCTTCAATTTCCGGACCACCATCGATCGGATCACCGAATGCATTGAAGAAACGGCCAGCCAACTGTTCGCTTACCTTCAAACTTGGAGACTTGCCCAAGAATACCACTTCTGCATTGGTCGGGATACCTTCTGTACCCTGGAATACCTGCAATGTCACTTCATCGCCCATGATTTTTACTACCTGGGCCAACTTACCATTTACCATAGCCAGTTCATCATAACCTACACCTGTTGCTTTCAACGAACAAGTAGCCTTGGTAATCTGACTAATCTTGGTATATATCTTTTGAAAAGCTTTTGTTGCCATTATTCTTTCACTTTTAGCTGTTTACACATTTATTTCACGCTTCTTTCAGCAATCAGTTCCTGCAACTGCTTCACAAAGCCTTCATACTTATCCGACTTGTATTCAGAGTAGTTCATCTGCTTGCAGATATTGATCATCTTCTTGAAATAATCCATTACTTCTACGAAGCTATCGAACTCGAATTCAGTATGACAGATATCAATCACCATGTTCACGATATCTTCCTGACGTTCCATCGGAGTCACGGCATCAATATCATCGAACGCATCCTGCTGTAAAATAACGAAGTCAATCAACTCTGACTTCCAGAAAGTTACGTGGTATTCTACAGGTACACCGTCGTCACCCAAGATGTTGATCTGTTCAGCAATTTCCTTACCTCTCAACAAACGAGTCTTGATTTCATTTACCTTACCAATCCATTCACCGTTGATGCGCTTGGTGATATAGTCTTCGAATTCAGGATATTCCAAATACTTAGAATACGAGTCAATCGGGTTCACCGCCGGATAACGTTTCTTATCGGCACGTTCCTGTTCCAACGCATAGAAACAGCGCGCTACCTTCTTGGTATTTTCAGTTACCGGTTCCTTCAAGTTACCACCGGCCGGAGATACGGTACCGATGAAAGTAATAGAACCAGCCTGACCATTGTTCAAGTATACATAACCTGCACGACCGTAGAAGTTAGAGATGATCGCTGAGATATCCATCGGGAACGCATCAGGACCAGGCAATTCTTCCATACGGTTAGACATTTCACGCAATGCCTGTGCCCAACGTGAAGTAGAGTCGGCCATCAACAATACTCTCAAACCCATCGCACGATAGTATTCTGCAATAGTCATCGCTGTATATACAGATGCTTCACGAGCAGCTACCGGCATGTTTGATGTATTCGCGATAATGATGGTACGTTCCATCAACTTTCTGCCTGTATGTGGGTCAACCAATTCAGGGAATTCAGTAAAGATTTCCACAACTTCGTTCGCACGTTCACCACAAGCTGCAATGATTACGATATCCGCTTCTGCCTGCTTAGAGATAGCGTGCTGAAGCACAGTCTTACCAGTACCGAACGGACCAGGGATAAAGCCAGTACCACCTTCTACAATCGGGTTCACAGTATCGATTACACGAACACCTGTTTCGAGCAATTTAAATGGACGTGGTTTTTCCTTATAGTTGGTCATCGCCTTCTTCACCGGCCACTTCTGAATCATATTCACCTGAATATCATTGCCTTCCTTGTCTGTCAGTACAGCAATGGTATCTTCAATGGTATATTCACCAGCCTTAGCGATAGACTTCACCTTATATGTACCTTGCAAGTGGAAAGGTACCATGATTTTCAATGGTTGGTGATTTTCATCTACCTGACCCAACCATGCTGACGGACCTACTTCCTCACCAGCCTTTACCAATGGTTCAAAATGCCACTTGGTTTCTTTATCCAATGGATAAGTATATTGGCCGCGCTTCAAGAATACGCCATCCATTTTATCGAGGTCATTCTGCAGACCGTCATAATTCTTCGACAACATACCCGGACCCAAAGTCACTTCGAGCATGTGTCCTGTAAATTCGGCTTCGGCACCTACCTTCAATCCACGTGTACTTTCGAACACCTGAACATATACGTTGCTACCTACCACCTTGATTACTTCCGCCATCAAACGGTCGCCACCAGTCAGAATGTAACAGATTTCATTCTGAGCTACCGGACCATCCACGGCAAGTGTAACCATGTTGGCAATTACGCCACTAACAGTTCCTTTTGTTGCCATATATTATTTGTTTATTTTATTTTCTGAATTCTTGGGGAATCTGTACTTCATCCTTCAGTTGGTCAATCAACTGTCTGAACAATTCATTACCCTTTTCCTTATCCAATGATACCCAACGTTCAATCATTTCCAACTTCATGAGGAAAACGAAAATCTTTTCGATGGTGAAATAGTTGAAGAACGTATTGTCTTCCATCCAATTCCACTTCAACATATCGATTTTCTTTTCACGTTCTACCAAATCAACGGTATCATTGATACGCACCAACTGTTCGAAATATTCCAAGTCATCGGCCAAACCGAAATCTCTGGCATTGGAAATTCTCAAAGCTTCAGCTACCGGATTGGAGCCCACCGGAACTTTTGCCACATCCATCTTATACTTACGGGCAGTCATAGCTGCCAAGATATTGTTGACATCCAAATTCAATTCGAACCAAGCAGATACGAATGCATTGCCGCACTTCATTGCATAGTTGTAGTAATAACCATACAATTTATCTTCCAACCCCATGCGTTCTTCATCCGGAGTATTCAGATACAGTTCGGCAAATTCATAAAAATAAATAGGGAATTTCTTGTCCGGAGCTGTTTCTTCTTTGAAAGATGTAATTACACTCAATAATTCATCTGCAGAATAATTACCCAACGACGCATCTACCGACGCTTCCTTATCTTTCAGAAGAGTCAGCAAATTATGATTGTCAAATTTCAAATAGAACAAGTCAACCAATTTCTTGTCCTTCTTTGATAATTCCGGGTAAATTTCTGTCTTAAAGTTGGCTACTGTATAGCTCAGTTTACCATCTTCCAACGAGAGTTCAGGTAAACCGGTTACCAGACAATAATAGTTTGTCATAAAGCTATATTAAAACAACATTTCTACTAATTGTGGACGGAGGAAATCCTTGAAATAATTTTCAAATTCTTCTTCACCGAAATTCACTTTATACGAACCATCAGCCGGAGAAATAGTAAACAATGTCTTGTTGCCGTTTACTTGTTCAATCTTCACGCCCTTGTCCAATACCGCCTTTGCATTAGCAGCAAAATACTTCTTCAAACCTTCTGCATCAGCTGTAGAAATAACGATAGCTTCATCAGCAACCCATTGAGTAGCCAATGATACGATGAACTTGTTCAAGTAGTCCTTATCAGCAACAAAATCCTTTACTGCCTTGGATACTACTTGATTAGTCAATAAAGATGCAATCTCTGTTTTCAATGCATTAACTGCCTGACCTGCAAACAACTTGATTTCTGACTGAGTATTTTCTGCTGTTTCAGCTGCCGATTTACGTGCAGCAGCCATAATAGCTTCTGCTTCCTTACGAGCTTCTTCAAGAATTTTTGCCGCTTCTTCGCGAGCATTGCTTACCAGGCGTTGTGCTTCTTCATTACCTTTTTCTACGCCTTCACGATAGATTTTATCAGTAAGCTCCTGAATTTTATTTTCCATAATTATTATATATTGATTTATTATTTTTCAATGAAACAAAGATTTGCCAAAGATACAAAATAAAAGTGAGAGGAAGTGTATATTTAGTATGAATTTATTCCCAAAAAGTCATAAAACACAACAAAAAAAGCCTCCGATATATTTCTATATCGAAGGCTTCTCAAAAAACGGCGGCTACCTACTCTCCCACAAACGCAGTACCATCGGCGTGACAAGGCTTAACTTCTCTGTTCGGAATGGGAAGAGGTGGAACCCTTGT
>JAFYWH010000006.1 GCA_017558175.1 Bacteroidaceae bacterium | reverse complement strand
TTTGTCATCCAAAGAAAAGGGGTGGAAAGCCTCTTCTCTGTTTTATAAACATCAAAATCAGATAGTTATGAATGATTTTAAGAAGTATGCAACCAAACATCTGGGCATGAATAGCCTGGTACTAGACGACGTAATCAAGTCACAAGCGGGATATCTCAATCCTTATATCCTCGAAGAACGTCAGCTGAACGTCACTCAGCTCGATGTATTCTCACGTTTGATGATGGACCGTATCATTTTCCTCGGAACAGAAATCAACGACTATACAGCCAACACTCTTCAGGCTCAGTTGCTGTATTTGGATTCGGTAGATAACACCAAGGATATCTCTATCTATATCAACTCACCGGGCGGATCGGTATATGCAGGTCTCGGTATTTATGACACTATGCAGTTCATCAATAGCGATGTAGCTACCATCTGTACAGGTATGGCTGCTTCCATGGCTGCCGTATTGCTCGTAGCAGGTAAGGAAGGCAAGCGTTCGGCCTTGACACATTCACGTGTCATGATTCACCAGCCGATGGGTGGTGCACAAGGTCAGGCTTCGGACATCGAAATTACAGCTCGCGAAATCGCCAAGTTGAAGAAGGAACTCTACAACATCATCGCCGAACACTCTCACACAGAGTTCGACAAGGTATGGGCTGACTCGGATCGCGACTATTGGATGACCGCTCAAGAGGCTAAGGAGTATGGCATGATTGACGAAGTATTGTGCCGTAAGCCTTGATATATATAATAAGGTATAAACTAACAAGAAGAAAACATTGGGAGAAAATACTAGAAATAAAAGAAAGTGCAGTTTCTGCGGACGTCCGGAAAGCGAAGTAGGTCTTCTCATTACAGGCTTGAATGGCTATATTTGCGATAGTTGTTCGCATCAGGCATACGAGATTGTGAAGGAAGCTCTTCAAGACTCGAAGACGGGTGCCGGTTCGCTGGATTTGGGTGAATTGCCTAAGCCGATAGAAATCAAGCAGTTCCTCGACCAATATGTCATTGGTCAGGACGATGCTAAGCGTTATCTGTCGGTAGCTGTTTACAACCATTACAAGCGTTTGATGCAGAAGACTGGCAAGGATGATGTTGAAATCGAAAAGTCGAACATCATTATGGTGGGTAGCACCGGTACCGGAAAGACCTTGTTGGCAAGAACCATTGCCAAGTTGTTGAAGGTTCCGTTCACCATTGTCGATGCAACCGTATTGACCGAAGCCGGTTATGTAGGTGAAGACATCGAAAGCTTGTTGACTCGTCTTTTGCAAGTGGCCGATTACAACGTGGCGGAAGCTGAACGAGGAATCGTGTTCATTGACGAAATCGACAAGATTGCCCGCAAGGGAGATAACCCTTCCATTACTCGCGACGTAAGTGGCGAAGGTGTTCAGCAAGGCTTGTTGAAGTTGTTGGAAGGTTCTATCGTGAATGTTCCGCCTCAAGGTGGCCGTAAGCATCCGGATCAGAAGATGATTCCGGTGAATACCAAGAACATCCTCTTTATCTGCGGTGGTGCTTTTGATGGCATCGAACGTAAGATTGCTCAGCGTTTGAATACTAACGTGGTGGGTTATGGTGCAACGAAGGAAACCGTTAAGATTGACAAGAGCAACATGATGCAATACATTGCTCCGCAGGATTTGAAGTCTTTCGGCTTGATTCCGGAAATCATCGGTCGTTTGCCGATCCTCACTTACTTGAATCCGTTGGACAGAAATGCATTGCGCAATATTCTCACAGAACCGAAGAATTCCATCATCAAGCAATACATCAAGTTGTTTGAAATGGACGGAGTGAAACTCATCATTCAGCCGGAGGTGTTTGAATTTATCGTCGATAAGGCGGTAGAATACAAACTCGGTGCTCGTGGTCTTCGTTCCATCGTCGAAACTATCATGATGGATGTCATGTTCGAAATGCCTTCTATGCAGGTAGAGGAGTACGAACTGACTTTGGATTATGCTCGTCAGCAGATGGGAAAGGCAAATATTTCCCGTTTGCAGAATGCATAAGCAGGACATTTTGAGATAAAGAGAAAAAAATGCAATTCTTCTGCAAAATAGTTCTCAAATTATTCGTGTAATTTGAGAACTTGTTTATAACTTTGTTAGACAAGAAAAGATTAGGTAAATCGAGAACCAGAAAAACAGAGAATCATGGCGGAGAAATTGAATTTAACGGACACGCTGAAGAAATATTTCGGCTTTGACACATTTAAGGGTGAGCAAGAAAGAATCATTCGTAGTCTCTTGGATGGGAATGATACTTTTGTGTTGTTGCCTACTGGAGGTGGAAAATCGTTATGCTATCAATTGCCTTCCCTCATTATGGATGGGGTGGCCATTGTTATTTCTCCTTTGATTGCTTTGATGAAGAATCAGGTGGATGCCATGCGTCATTACAGTGAAGACGATAGCGTTGCACATTTCTTGAATTCCTCTTTGAATAAGTCAGCGATAGATCAGGTAAAGTCTGACATCTTGAATGGAAAGACCAAGTTGCTTTATGTGGCTCCCGAATCGTTGACCAAGGAAGAGAATGTCGAATTCCTGAAGAATGTGAAGATTTCGTTCTATGCCGTAGATGAGGCACATTGTATCTCGGAATGGGGTCACGACTTCCGTCCGGAGTACAGACGTATCCGTCCGATTATCAATATGATTGGTCCGGCTCCGATTATTGCATTGACAGCTACTGCTACTCAGAAAGTGCGTGAGGATATCAAGAAAATCTTGGGAATGCCTGATGCCAACGAGTTTAAGTCGTCGTTCAATCGACCGAATCTTTATTATGAGGTACGCCGTAAAACGAATGATATAGACAAGGATATCATTAAGTTCATCAAGGGTAATTCCGGAAAGTCGGGTATTATCTATTGTTTGAGCCGTAAGAAAGTGGAAGAATTGGCTGAGATTCTGAAAGCGAATGGTATTAATGCCAGCGCCTATCATGCCGGTATGGATTCATCGGCACGATCGGATGTGCAGGATGCTTTCATCAAAGAAAACATCGATGTGATTGTGGCAACAATTGCTTTCGGAATGGGTATTGATAAACCGGACGTTCGCTTCGTCATTCATTATGATATGCCGAAGAGTTTGGAAGGTTATTATCAGGAAACTGGTCGTGCAGGCCGTGATGGAGGTGAAGGACAATGTATTGCCTTCTATTCCAACAAGGATATGCTGAAGCTCCGTAAATTCATGCAAGGGAAACCTGTGTCGGAAAAGGATGTCAGTGATGAACTCTTGAAGGAAACGGAAGCGTATGCCGAATCATCAGTCTGCCGTCGTAAGTCTTTGCTTCACTATTTTGGCGAATCTTATACAGAAGAGAATTGTAAGAATTGTGATAACTGTTTAAATCCTAAGAAGCAAGTGGAAGCTAAGGATTCGTTGTGTGCCGTGATTGAAACAATCATGGCGGTAAAAGAAAACTTTAAATCAGATTATATTATTGACGTCTTGTTGGGTAAGGAAACTTCAGAAGTGTTGGCCCACAGACATGAAGATTTGGAAGTATTTGGCTCTGGTGAGGGAGAAGATGAAAAAATCTGGAATGCGATTATTCGTCAAGCTTTGATTGCCGGTTATTTGAGCAAGGATGTAGAGAACTACGGTTTGTTGAAAGTCACGCCGGCAGGTAAGAAGTTCTTGAAGAAGCCGGTGTCGTTCAAAATTGTGGAAGATACGGATTTTGATGAAAGCGAAGATGACGAAGCACCAGTACGTGGAGGCGGTAGTTGTGCGGTAGACCCGGCACTCTTCTCCATGTTGAAGGATTTGCGTAAGAAGATGGCCAAGAAGTTGGATGTTCCACCTTATGTCATTTTCCAAGACCCTTCTTTGGAGGCAATGGCAACTACTTATCCGGTAACGTTGGAAGAACTTCAGAACATTCCGGGTGTAGGTGCAGGTAAGGCGAAACGTTATGGTCAGGAATTCTGTGTGCTTATCAAGAAGCATTGCGAGGAAAATGAAATCGAACGTCCGGAAGACCTTCGTGTCCGTACGGTTGCCAATAAGTCGAAGATTAAGGTTTCCATTATTCAAGCTATTGACCGCAAGGTTGCTTTGGATGACATTGCATTGTCTAAAGGTATGGACTTTAGTGAACTCTTGGATGAAGTAGAAGCGATTGTTTATTCAGGTACACGCTTGAATATTGATTATTTCTTGGAAGAAATCATGGACGAAGACCATATGTTGGACATTTATGATTACTTTAAGGAGTCAACTACCGACAAGATTGACGAAGCTATGGATGAGTTGGGAGACGATTATACCGAAGATGAAATCCGTTTGGTACGCATCAAGTTCATTTCAGAAATGGCTAATTAAAAGAATAAAGAGAACGGTTGCTTTTTAAAAGAGGCAACCGTTCTTCCTTTTTATTAGAAGGCAATCCCAAGTCGGAGACCGAAATTGCTCATTCCGTCTACATCGTAGGTCAATACGCTTCCTTTGTTTGTCGCATAACTATAATAAGCCGCTACGTGGATACCTGGTCGGTAAACCCAAGGGAAGATATTCATGCCGATTTCCGGTGAAATATAAAATCCCCAAGTGTTGTCATCGTTCTGGAACGCATTGAAATCCGTTTTCAGTCGGGCATATTGCGGACCGGTTTTAAGGGCTACGTATGGTTGGAACATACCTTCGCGATTGAATGTATATCGGCCGGCAATACCGAATGGCATCTGGAATACCGTATGTTGTTGATCGGTATTCAAGGAGCTATTGTCACCCATCGAAATGGTTTGACGAGGAATGTACTTGTGGTTGCTATGGTAAGTCAAGAACCCGCCGATAGCAAAGTTTTCTGTCAAGTAATATCCGCCTTCAAAGTTCATGCCCCAACCGCTGGCCTTGTTGGCGAAGCTGTTGCTGATAGGGAAGTTGAACTGCCAGTCGATGTTGGAATAAAACGTATCACTGGTTTGTGCACGGCTCGGCAAGGTGAATGCCGTAAGTATGGCTACTATAGCCAATGCTTTGAATGAAATATGTCTTGTTGTTTTCATATTCATAATCTTTTATAGGTTAATGACTGCACTTATTTGTTGGTCAAATAAGTGGATTGGCTGAAGGCTTGGGCTACCGCTTGAGTGGCCAACTGTACGTTGACATCTGTAGAACTGCTGAGCATACCGCTCATATAGGCTGTCCATAAAACTGGTAACTTTTCAGTTTGTCCTTGTACGGCATCCAAGTTCAGAAGTTCGGTTACAAAGGAGCCGGTGCTGAACGAGTAGTTCACTACGTATGGATAATACCATCCGCCACCCCAGTTTCCCCAATATGGAACATCCCAGTAACCAGGATAACCCCACCACCATTCCGGATAGCCATAGTCAGTATATACATAGGTATTCTTGACATAACTGATTTGCAATCCTAAGTCAGCTTCTTCCTTGTTGGTCACTCGGGAATATCCGCGGTTGTCCATATTGAATACATAGGTGTCAATGATTTTTTGAGCATTGGTGTCCACCCAATATTCTTGTTTGTCCTTGTCGCCGATGATGAGGATACTGTCGGGCAAATAGTAGGTGTTGAACTGTTTGAAGTCCGCACTTTTGTCGTAGTTGGTGTAAACCACGAATTTGTTGTCCAACTTATCCGCGTCGGCATCCTTTTCGCATGATGTCAATGCGAAGATGGCCAATAGTAAAGGTATTAATTTCTTCATAATTCTATCTTTTAAGTTTATGGCAAAACGTCCTATGGTACCTTAGGTTATTTGTGATTCAAGAACACTTCGATGGTGGAAAAGTTCGTTAAATGAATTGTGCCGTACTTGATTTAAACTTTATTTTTATGGGACTTTTTCTTTTTGCTTAAAAAAAGCAATTCATCACTTTTGCTTTTTGGATAAAATGTGTATATTTGCACGCAATAAATTTAAAAGCATTTAAGCCTATGTCATCATTTATTGCGGATAAAGTTGTAATGGACGGATTGACTTATGACGATGTCTTGTTGATCCCAGCATACTCGGAAGTACTCCCTAAAACAGTCGAACTTACGACTAAGTTTTCACGTAACATCGAATTGAAGATTCCTTTTGTAACTGCTGCTATGGATACAGTTACAGAGTCGAAGATGGCCATTGCGATTGCTCGCGAGGGTGGTATCGGTGTTATCCACAAGAACATGTCTATCGAAGAACAAGCTCGCCACGTCGCTATCGTTAAGCGTGCCGAAAATGGTATGATTTACGATCCTGTAACCATTAAGCGTGGTTCTACAGTAAAGGATGCTTTGGAATTGATGGCTGAGTATCGCATCGGTGGTATTCCTGTAGTAGACGATGAAAACTATTTGGTGGGTATTGTAACTAATCGTGACCTCCGTTTCGAACTTGATATGAACAAGCACATCGATGAGGTGATGACTACTGAAAATATCATCACTACCGCTCAAGGTACTGATATGGAAACTGCTGCGCAAATCTTGCAGGAAAACAAGATTGAAAAGTTGCCGGTAGTTGACGAAAATGGTAAGTTGGTAGGTTTGATTACATATAAGGATATTACTAAGGCTAAGGACAAACCGATGGCTTGTAAGGATAGCAAGGGTCGTTTGCGCGTAGCTGCTGGTGTTGGTGTTACTGCTGATACTTTGGACCGTATGCAGGCTTTGGTTGATGCCGGTGCCGATGCTATCGTTATCGATACAGCTCATGGTCACTCTAAGGGTGTAATCGAAAAGTTGAAGGAAGCTAAGCAACGTTTCCCACAAGTAGATATCGTGGTTGGTAATATCGCTACTGGTGAAGCTGCCAAGATGTTGGTTGAAGCTGGCGCTGATGCCGTTAAGGTAGGTATCGGTCCGGGTTCTATCTGTACAACTCGTGTGGTTGCAGGTGTAGGTGTTCCTCAGTTGTCGGCTGTATACGATGTTGCTAAGGCATTGGAAGGCACAGGTGTACCTTTGATTGCCGATGGTGGCTTGCGTTACTCTGGTGACGTGGTTAAGGCTTTGGCTGCCGGTGGTTATAGTGTAATGATTGGTTCGTTGGTTGCTGGTACAGAAGAAGCTCCTGGCGATACTATCATCTTCAATGGCCGTAAGTTCAAGTCATACCGCGGTATGGGTTCTTTGGAAGCTATGGAACATGGTTCTGCTGACCGTTATTTCCAAGGCGGTGTAACTGAAACCAAGAAGTTGGTTCCGGAAGGTATTGCTGCTCGTGTTCCTTACAAGGGTACATTGTTCGAAGTGATTTATCAGTTGGTAGGTGGTTTGCGTGCCGGTATGGGTTATTGTGGTGCTGCTAATGTTAAGGCATTGCACAATGCTAAGTTTACTCGTATCACCAACGCAGGTGTAGCCGAAAGCCATCCACACGATGTGGCTATCACCAGCGAGGCTCCTAACTACAGCCGTCCTCAATAATGCGTTATCGAATGCCGCGTCGAATACTCGGTATTTTTATACTTCTCCTTGTGTCCGTCTCTCATTTGCGGGCACAAGGAGATGTTGTGTTATTGACTGTTGGACATGAAACGGTTGGGTTGAAGGAATTCGAAAGTCATCTTAGCGTGTCTTCGGAAAAACGCCTTGACGTTTTGGTTCAAACGCTTGCACGTTTTAAGCAAAAGGTGCTGGCGGCAAAAGAATTGGGTTTGGATACCTTGGATGCATATCGTCGTCAGAGAGAACATCTCCAACGTACATGGGCGCATCGGGAGGCGAAGGTTAAGGGAAATGACCGGCATTCCACATCGGAAAAGGAGTGGATAAAGTTGGTTCACATCACTTGTCCTTTGTCTCAGCATGCTTCCAAAATGGAAGAACGCCGTATGTTGGCACATTTGGATTCTTTGTATGCCACTTTGGGAGAGTATGAATATGCTTCTTTCCAATCACTCCCATGGACACAAACTCGCTATCTGCTGAACGAATGGCAAAACCAATTGAGTGGATTGGCAAGAGGAGAGTTTTCCAAACCTTTCAGCTCACCACTCGGAGTTCATATCATTGTTTGGACAGATAAGCGGATGGTCGAAGCATCGGATGATGAGGCTTCAATGTCGTCTGGCAATTATCGCTTGAAGCAGATGGAAGAAAGTTTGCTGGTCTCTTCGTTGGAGGATTATCTGGAGAACATGATGGGTTGCACTCCACATGAATTGGAGGTGTACTTTCAACAACATAAGAAAGATTATGGTTGGGGAACGCCTCATTACAAAGGGGCTGTAATTCATTGCAAGAACAAGAAGGAAGCCAAGCGCATCAAGACTTATCTACAGAAGTATCCGGAAGAGATGTGGCAAGAAGCTTGGAAGCGGATGCCTGCGGATGTTTCGGAAGGTGGACTTATGAATACCGGATTATTTGCGATAGGTGAGAATCCGTACATCGATAAACTGGTATTCAAGTGCGGAGAGTTTGATTTGAATCCTGATTATCCGTATGTTTGGGTGCTTGGAAGAAAAATGAAGAAAGGTCCTGAAAGTTATAAGGATGTTTCGGCTAAGGTTGAAAAAAACTTCCGGAAAGCCAAGAAAGAGGCCGAAATGGAGGCTTTAGTACAAAAATATAAGGTAGAAATAGACGAAGAGGTTTTAAAAACCGTTAATCGTTGGGGAAATAAATAATTTAGCACTATCTTCGTTCGCTATTTGTAGATTTATGAAAAAAGTATGTAAATGGGCTTTGATGTTGTGCTTGCTGATGCCGTTTGGAGCATGTACCAAGAAACACGACCATAAAGGAAAAACACCATTGGTAGAAGTCAGTGGGAAGTTCCTTTATCAGGAAGATTTGCAGGCTGCTTTGCCTTTGAATCTTTCGGCCGACGATAGTGTGCTTTTTGCCGAACATTATATCCAGAATTGGGTAGAAGATGCCTTGTTGTTCGAAAAAGCGGAAGACAATGTCCGCGATGGTGAACGAGTGAAAGCATTGGTAGAAAGCTATCGCAAGGCATTGGTGATGCATACCTATCAGGAAGAATTGGTCAATCAGCAGTTGGCAGAAGATATCACGCCGGCGGAGATTGCCGATTATTACGAAAAGAACAGATCCGTATTTATATTGGAGAAACCGATGGTAAAAGGCGTGTTCTTGAAAGTTCCTTTGCAGGCATCGGGCTTGGGCGATGTGCGTCGTTGGTATAAGAAGAATACCCAAGATGCCATCGAGAAATTGGAGAAATATAGCTTGGGCAATGCCGTGACATACGATTATTTTTACGACCAATGGCGACCGTTGGAAGAAATAGAAGCGATGATACCAGCCAAGAGCTGGAACTCGGATAGCAACTATCTGAAGCAGCATCGCGATGTGGAACTCAAGGATACAGCTTTCCACTATTTCTTACATATAGAAGAATTCCAAGGCAAGGGCGACGAAAAGCCGTTGGACTTTGCTCAAGAAGAAATAAAAGAGATTTTGATAAACCTGAAGCGGGTAGATTTTCTCAATCGTGTCAAGACCGATTTGTATCGCCAGGCTTCGGATAAGAATAGAATTATTTATTATTATTTAAACTCAGATGAATAAATTGATGTGTGCCAAAGTTTGTGCATTGTGGGTTTTGCTACTGGCATCGGTTTCAGTATTTGGCCAAAACAATGTGATAGACGAAGTGGTTTGGGTAGTTGGAGATGAGGCTATCTTGAAATCGGATGTAGAGAGTGAACGTTTGAATGCTCAGTATGAAGGACGCAAGTTCGATGGTGACCCATATTGCGTGATTCCAGAACAGTTGGCTGTTCAGAAATTGTTTTTGCATCAAGCTGAAATCGATAGTATCGACGTTGCAGAATCGGAAGTATTGACCGAGTTGGAATGGCGAATCAATTATATTATTGACCAGATTGGCTCGAAGGAAAAGATGGAAGAATATTACAACAAGACTTCTACTCAAATCCGTGAGATGCTTCGTGAAAATATCCGTAACGAAAAGACTGTTCGCAAGATGCAGCAGGAAATCATTGGTGATATCAAGATTGTTCCGGCCGATGTTCGTCGTTATTTCAAGAATCTTCCACAAGACAGTATTCCTTACATCCCTACTCAGGTAGAAGTACAGATTGTAACACTCGAACCGAAGATTCCACAAGAAGAAATTGAACGTGTAAAGAAGGCATTGCGTGACTATACAGACCAAGTGACTAAGGGTGAAATCTCTTTCTCTACATTGGCTCGCTTGTATTCAGAAGACGAAGGAACCCGTCGTCGTGGTGGTGAACTTGGCTTCATGGGTCGTGGTCAGTTGGTGCCTGAGTATGCAAATGTGGCTTTCAATCTTCAAGACCCTGCTAAGGTTTCCAAGATTGTTGAATCTGAGTTTGGTTTCCACATCATTCAGTTGATTGAAAAGCGTGGCGACCGTATCAATACCCGTCACATCTTGATGAAGCCGAAAGTAGAAGAAAAGGAATTGGAAGCATCTTTGCTCCGTTTGGATTCCATTGCAAAGGATATTCGTAATGCAAAGTTCAGCTTTGAAGAAGCAGCAACTTTCATTTCTCAAGATAAGGATACCAAGAACAACAATGGTTTGATGGCAAATCCGAATTCGGGAACTGCACGTTTCGAAATGCAGGAGTTGGCACAAGTATCACAAGAAGTAGCTAAGATGGTAGAAGGATTGAACGTAGGCGAGATCTCGGAACCATTCTCTATGATTAATAGTAAAGGTAAGGAAATCTGTGCGATTGTTAAGTTGAAGGCTCGTATAGACGGACATAAGGCGACCATTGCCGAAGACTATCAGCGTTTGAAATCCATCGTACAAGCGAAACTTGGAGAAGAAAAAATTGAAAAATGGATTGTGGAAAAGCAGAAGTCAACCTATGTTCGTATCAATGAAAATTGGGTGAAGTGTGATTTCAAATATCCAGGCTGGGTTAGAAAATAACAAAATGATAAATAAGAAAACAATTCATAAGAATACAAATGGGCGCAAGGTACTTCTTACAAGTATCTTGTGCCTTTTTGGCCTTTGTTTGGTGGCACAGGTGCAGACACGAAGAAACGTGGCTCAGCCAGCTAGAAGCAAAGTCTATTTGTTGCATGCCGATGTCTTGAAGAAAAGCAAGAACAATCCGGATCCTAATGCACAGATATTGGTGGGCGATGTAGTCTTCCGTCACGATAGCATTTACATGTATTGCGATAGTGCTTGTTTCTATGAAAAGACCAACTCGCTGGAAGCTTTCGACAATGTGAAGATGGTGCAAGGAGATACCCTCTTCCTCTATGGCGACTATCTGTTCTACGATGGCAATGCTCAGATAGCTCAAGTACGCAACAATGTACGTATGGAGAATCGTACTACTACATTGACTACCGATAGTTTGAACTATGATCGTGTGGCGAATTTAGGATATTTCTTCGATGGTGGTACATTGATGGACGAAGAGAATGTCCTCACTTCCGATTGGGGTGAATATAGTCCTGAAACCAAGGAATCAGTGTTCAATTACGAAGTCAAGTTGGTGAATCCTAAGTTTGTGTTGACGTCGGATACCTTGCGTTATAATACGGCTACCAAGATTGCCAATATCGTAGGTCCTTCGGATATTGATAGCGAGGAAAACCATATCTATTCCGAATTGGGTTATTACTATACACAACAAGGACAAGCGGCATTGTTGAATCGTTCGGTGTTGACCAATGGAGGAAAGAACTTGACAGGCGATAGCTTGTTCTACGACCGAAACAAAGGAGTAGGAGAGGCTTATTACAATGTACAGTTTGTAGATACCATTGGCAAGAACATGTTGACAGGTAATTATTGCCATTATAATCAGTTGAAGAGCTATGCATTTGCTACAGATGAGGCTATGGCAGTTGATTTCTCTCAAGGCGATAGCTTGTTCATTCATGCCGATACGCTTCAGCTCTATACTTTTGATTTCGATACAGACTCCGTACATCGCGAAGCTCGTGCATATCATAAGGTGCGTTTCTATCGTTCGGATGTGCAAGGCGTTTGCGATTCTTTGGTCTTTGCATCCAAGGATAGTTGCTTGACTATGTATCGCGATCCGATTCTTTGGAATAAGAGCCAGCAATTGTTGGGTGAAAAAATTATGGTGTATATGAACGACAGTACCATTGATTGGGCACACATTGAAAATCAGGCATTGTCGGTTGCACAAATTGATTCTATCCATTTCAATCAGGTTACCGGTAAAGATATGAAGGCCTTCTTCAAGGATAAGGATATGCGTCAGGTAGATGTAAATGGTTCGGTACGTTTGGTCTATTATCCTATGGAAGAAAAGGATAGTATACTAATCGGTATGAATATATCAGAAACAAGTGACTTGAAGATGTTTTTGGAGAATCGAAAACTGAAGAAAATCATCATGAGTCCTAAGTCTAACGGAACGTTGTATCCGATGTCTCAGATACCTTCGGATAAGATGAAGTTGGACAATTTCGCTTGGTTTGATTATGTTCGTCCACTAAATAAGGGAGACATCTTCAATTGGCGTGGTAAGGGCGCTGGTCAGGAGTTGAAGAAGAGTACTCGTGGTTCTGCTCCATTGCCGAACCAAAAATTATTTGATAACAATAAGAAAAAGTAGTAACGATGGGAATATTCAAGTCGGAAAAGCCACGTGCTTTCAGTCATCAATATATCTATGTGAACGAACGTAAGGAAAAACTTGCGAAGATAGAAGAAAACGCAATGCGTGATTTGGGTATGCTCCCGGAAAAGGAGTTGAGTGCCGAAGAACGCATCCGTGGTAAGTTTGTGGATGGAACTAAGCACCTCAAGCGTAGAAAGGAAAGCGGTCGTAAGCCATTGACATACGCAGCCTTGCTCGTTGGTATTGCAGCTCTTTGCTATGTTCTTCACTATTTGGTAACTGGTGAATTGACCTTCTAATTTTTGCGCCTATGAGTGATATCATTCGTTTGCTTCCCGATTCTGTTGCCAATCAGATTGCGGCAGGAGAGGTTATCCAGCGTCCGGCTTCGGTCATCAAGGAATTGGTGGAGAATGCGGTCGATGCAGGTGCCAAGCATATTGATGTATTGGTAACTGATGCAGGCAAGACTTCCATCCAAGTGATTGATGATGGTAAGGGTATGTCGGAAACGGATGCCCGATTGGCGTTCGAGCGTCATGCTACATCGAAGATTCGCGATGCGGCCGATTTGTTTGCTCTCCGCACCATGGGATTCCGTGGAGAGGCCTTGGCATCTATTGCAGCGGTGGCACAAGTAGAACTCCGTACTTGTTTGGAAGGAGAAGATTTAGGTACTTCGTTGTGTATTGCCGGTTCTAAGGTAGAAAGTCAAGAAGCGATTGCTTGTCCGAAGGGAAGTAATTTCCAAGTGAAGAATTTGTTCTTTAATGTGCCTGCCCGTCGGAAGTTTCTCAAGTCAAATCAAACCGAATTGAGCAATATTCTGACTGAATTCGAACGCATTGCTTTGGTGAATCCGCAAGTCTCGTTTACACTTCATCACAACGGAACAGAGATGTTGAACCTTCCAGCCATTCAGCTGAAGCAACGCATTATGGGAGTGTTCGGAAAGAAAATCAATCAGGAATTACTTTCGGTAGATGTTGATACTACCATGGTGCGTATATCCGGTTTTGTAGGTCGTCCGGAAACTTCCCGCAAGAAAGGAGCACGTCAGTATTTCTTTGTGAATGGCCGCTATATGCGTCATCCGTACTTCCATAAGGCGGTGATGGATGCTTATGAGCAATTGGTTCCGGTAGGCGAACAGGTTTCCTATTTCTTGTATTTCGATGTGGAACCAAGCAATATCGATGTGAATATCCATCCTACCAAGACCGAAATCAAGTTCGAGAATGAACAGGCCATCTGGCAAATTCTTTCGGCAGCTATCAAGGAATCATTAGGCAAGTTCAATGCCGTTCCTTCCATTGATTTCGATACCGAGGGAATGCCCGATATTCCAGCATTCGAACATTCTCCGTATTCAGGTGTGCAGCAGATGCCTGAAGCCACTTATAATCCGGATTATAATCCGTTCAATACTTCATCGGGTTCTTCATATTCCCGTAAGGAAACTCGAGGTTGGGACCAGTTGTATGAAGGGTTGGGGCAAACTTCTGCTTATACATCCTATCAATCGGCTTCCAATTATCCGGACGATGGCGATTACTTTGTGGAACAGCCTGTGGAAGAATCGGCTCCTACGCTGTATGAAGCAATGGAAGAAACCCCTTCTTCGGAAACTTCTTCGCAACATTATCAATACAAGGGACGCTTCATTCTTACTTCGGTCAAGTCGGGCTTGATGATTATCGATCAGCAACGGGCGCACATCCGTATCTTGTACGATCGCTATCTGTCTCAGATTGCTTCGCAGAAAGGTGCAGCGCAAGGCATGTTGTTCCCGGATATCGTTCAGTTCTCGGCTGCTGAGATTCCTGTGCTTCAGAGCATCATGGAAGACTTGTCGTACTTGGGTTTTGAATTGACCGATTTAGGCGGAGGAAGCTATGCTATCAATGGTGTTCCAGCCGGTATTGAAGGACTCCGACCGACAGAATTGGTGCTGAATATGGTTCATACAGCCATCGAAAAGGGATGTAAGGTGAGAGAAGAAGTACAGGGCATGTTGGCTTTGTCGTTGGCCAAAGCAGCAGCAATTGCCCAGGGCCAAGTGCTCTCTAACGAGGAAATGAATAACTTGGTGGATGGCTTGCTTACTTCTACTTCTCCTAACTATACCCCAGATGGAAAGACTGCTTTGGTAGTGATGAAGGAAGAAGATATAGAAAAACTTTTTAAATAAATACGAACCTTAAATGAATAGGAACATGAAAAAGTTAGTGATGATGTTTATGGTGCTTGTCATGGCGATAGGTGTGCAGGCACAAGAATTGAAAGTGGGCGATGCATTGCCTAAGTTTGAATTGAACTCTACGGTTTATGGCAATATCAAACCGGCTGACTTGAAAGGCAAGGTGGTATTGGTTAGCTTGTTTGCTACATGGTGTGGTCCTTGTCAGAAGGAGTTGGCTGAAGTGCAGAGTACCCTTTGGCCGAAGTATAAGGATAACAAGAACTTCGTGATGTTGGTTATCGGTCGCGAACATACCGACGAAGATTTGCAGAAGTACAATGAACGTAAGAAGTTCACTTTCCCGCTCTATCCGGACCCGAAACGTGAAGTCTTCTCATTGTTTGCCGAAAAGTCTATTCCGCGTGCTTATTTGTTCGGTAAGGATGGCAAGTTGATTTATTCTTCTGTAGGTTATACGGAAGAAGAATTCCAAAAACTGATGAAAACTATTGAGTCAGCATTATAAATTTAAAGAGGGTATGCAGAAGCATACCCTCTCTCGTTTAGTTGAGTCAAGTCTGTTTATTTACAATCATTTATGTTCGCAACCTCTGGTGCTGAATGCAACCAACATCCAAATCATCTTTTCCTGTTCCTTGAGATAGCCGGTTAGCATGTCCACAGTTACTGCGTCATTGGCTTCGTTGGCTACTTCAATGAGCTTTCTTTCTTCGGCGATGAAGTGCTTGTAAGTTTCCAATACATGTTCTACCGCTTCACTGCTTCGTGTTACACCTGAAACTTCGGCAACGTGAGCAATCTTCAAATATTCGCTGAACTTATTTTCTGGAGTTCCGCCCAAGGTGAGGATGCGTTCTGCAATCTCATCAATCTTTGCGGCAGCATCGTTATACATATCTTCAAACTTTCCGTGAAGTACAAAGAAACCGCGTCCTTGGATTTCCCAATGGAAACCGCGAAGGTTGGTGTAATACACCTGGAAGTCAGCCAACAATTGTTGCAATCCTGCTACTACGTTCATGGTTTTTGCTTCGTTCAAGTTCAAATAATCTAAAGTCTTCATAATCTATTTATTTAAGTGTTATTTTTATATCTTTTCCTTTTCTCTGATGCAAAGATATAGCGAGTATCCCATCCGTCCAACAGACGGTTTCTATGACCTTATAGAGGTAGTCTATTCTTGGGATTAACTCCTTATATATCAACAAATAAACGAAGCGAAATGTTGCGTGGAAATAGATGGTAAAAATAAAGAGGAGCCCGAAAACGAGCTCCTCTTTATTTTTATGGATGGTATGGAATTAATATTCCTGCCATGGCTTGATTTGGATATCCTTTTCATCCATTTCGCAGAAGGCCTTAACGAAGGCACTTGCCAAGCGAGCGTTGGTAATCAAAGGAATGTTATGGTCGATAGCACCACGACGAATCTTGTAACCGTTAGTCAATTCGCGCTTAGTGTGGTTCTTCGGGATGTTCACGATGAGGTCGAACTTATGCTCAGCGATCATAGTCATCACGTTGTTTTCTGCATCTGGGCGTTCATCTGGCCAGAATACAGGAGTAGTGTTGATGCCATGAGCGTTCAAGAAGGTAGCAGTACCTGCTGTAGCATAGATTTCGTAACCCTTCTTCTGCAACATGCGGCTTGATTCAAGCAAGTCAACCTTAGACTTAGCAGCACCTGTAGAGAACATAACTGCCTTCTTAGGAATGCTGAAGCCTACAGCAATCATTGCGTTCAACAATGCTTCATCGAAGTCGTCACCCATACAACCTACTTCACCGGTTGATGACATGTCTACCCCCAATACAGGGTCAGCCTTGTGCAAACGAGAGAACGAGAACTGAGAAGCCTTCACACCAATCCAGTCGATATCGAACGCGCTCTTATCCGGTTGGCTATATGGAGCATCGAGCATGATGCGGGTAGCTGTTTCGATGAAGTTGCGCTTCAAAATCTTCGATACGAATGGGAACGAACGAGAAGCACGGAGGTTACATTCGATCACCTTGATTTCGTTGTTCTTTGCCAAGTACTGGATGTTGAACGGACCAGAGATGTTCAATTCCTTCGCAATCTGACGGCTGATGCGCTTGATACGACGAGCAGTTTCGAAGTAGATCTTCTGAGCAGGGAATACCAATGTAGCGTCACCAGAGTGAACACCTGCATATTCGATGTGTTCTGAGATAGCATATTCTACCACTTCACCATTCTTTGCTACGGCGTCGAATTCAATTTCCTTAGTATCGAGCATGAACTGAGATACCACTACAGGGAATTCCTTCGATACTTCCTTCGCCATCTGCAAGAATTCCTTCAATTCTTCTTCGTTGTAGCAAACGTTCATGGCTGCACCAGAAAGTACGTAAGAAGGACGAACCAATACTGGGTAACCTACCTTTTCTACGAAAGCTTCCATGTCTTCGATGCTAGTCAATTCCTTCCAAGCTGGCTGGTCGATACCGAGTTGGTCGAGCATAGCCGAGAACTTGTGACGGTTTTCTGCACGGTCGATAGAAGTCGGAGATGTACCGAGGATAGGCACTGACTGGCGGTGAAGTTTCATTGCCAAGTTATTTGGAATCTGACCACCTACTGATACGATAACACCACCCGGCTGTTCGAGGTCGATTACGTCGAGCACACGTTCGAATGACAATTCATCGAAGTACAAGCGGTCGCACATATCGTAGTCTGTAGATACGGTTTCCGGGTTGTAGTTGATCATGATTGACTTGTAACCCAACTTGCGAGCAGTCTGAACAGCGTTAACCGAACACCAGTCGAATTCTACTGAAGAACCGATGCGGTAAGCACCCGAACCGAGGACTACAACGCTCTTGTCGTTCTTGTAGTAGTTCACATCGTAACCCTTCACAGCATAAGTCATGTAGAGGTAGTTAGTGAGTTCAGGATGTTCAGAAGCAACAGTGTTGATGCGCTTAACAGCTGGCAATACGCCCAATTCCTTACGGTGCTTACGTACAGCGAGCAATTGGTTTTCCATGTTGCTGCTGTTCTTCAATACGAAGCGAGCAATCTGGAAGTCAGAG
>JAFYWH010000060.1 GCA_017558175.1 Bacteroidaceae bacterium | reverse complement strand
CTTTAATTGCGTAATGATTTATCTTAAAAAATCCGTTTAGAATGGTTCTAACAAATTCTTCTAAAAAGGGCCCAAATAATTTTATTCAACAAACGAACATCGCTGGAAAATAAAAACTTAGCATTCATGCGTTTTCTCTGGCTGTTCTTTCGAAGTTTATATATAGAAACGAAAAGGTTTGTAGTCGGCCGTTCTGTGTTTTTCAGACGGATTATGTTTTAGTTCCCACAAAAACTTTAACCAAATAATTGCACAACTACAAAAAATACCTTACTTTTGTTTCCAATCAATTAAAAGTATAAACTAAAACCCAAAAAGATATGACAGACGTTAAGACTTGCCTCAGTGAGGCGCAGGACAAAATGGATATGGCTACCATGTATTTGGAAGAATCATTGGCACACATCCGTGCCGGTAAAGCTGACGTTCGCTTGTTGGACGGTATCCGTGTAGAATCATACGGCAGCATGGTACCTATCAACAACGTAGCATCGGTAAACACTCCGGACGCTCGCAGCATCGCTATCAAGCCATGGGATAAGAGCATGTTCCGTCCTATCGAAAAGGCTATCATCGACTCAGACCTCGGTATCATGCCGGAAAACAATGGTGAAATTATCCGCATCGGTATTCCTCCATTGACAGAAGAACGCCGTAAGCAATTGGCTAAGCAATGTAAGGGTGAAGCAGAAAATGCAAAAGTTAGCGTACGTAACGCTCGCCGCGAAGGTGTGGACAAATTAAAGAAGGCCGTGAAGGAAGGTTTGCCAGAAGACGAACAGAAGAACGGTGAAGAAAAACTCCAGAAGCTTCATGACAAGTACATCAAGACTATCGATGACTTGTTTGCTGCTAAGGAAAAGGAAATCATGACTGTATAAAGGAGGAGAGCACGTGCGCGGATTGGTTATCAAGAACACAGGAAGCTGGTATCAGGTAAAAACAGAAGAAGGAAAGCTGGTAGATTGCAAGATTAAAGGCAACTTCCGTCTGAAGGGTATCCGAAGTACCAACCCCATTGCGGTAGGCGACTATGTACAAATCATTGTGAACAATGAAGGTACTGCTTTTATCACTGAGATAGAGGACCGCAAGAACTATATCATCCGACGCGCATCCAACCTTTCGAAACAATCGCATATACTGGCCGCTAACCTCGACCAGTGTATGCTGATTATTACTATCAACTATCCCGAAACATCCACTATCTTCATCGACCGCTTCTTGGCTACTGCTGAAGCCTATCAAGTTCCCGTCAAACTGATTTTCAACAAGATAGACCGATATAGCGAAGACGACACCCGCTACATGGATGCACTCATCGACCTCTATACTTATATCGGTTATCCGTGTTTCAAGGTATCAGCTCTGAACGAAACAGGCATCGAAGCCATCAAGCAGGATTTGGAAGGAAAGGTGACCTTGCTTTCCGGCAACTCGGGCGTTGGGAAATCGACACTCATCAATGCTATCCTACCCGAACTGAGTGTAAAGACCGGAGAGATCTCCGATTATCACAACAAGGGGATGCACACTACTACCTTCTCCGAAATGTTCCCCGTAGGAAACGGAGGTTACTTGATAGACACTCCGGGCATCAAGGGATTCGGAACCTTCGACATGGAAGAAGAAGAAGTGGGACATTACTTCAAGGAGATATTTGAATATTCGGCCAACTGCAAGTATGGCAACTGCACCCATCGACATGAACCGGGATGTGCCGTACGCGAAGCCGTAGAGAAACATTTAATCAGTGAATCGCGCTATACTTCATACCTCAACATGTTGGAAGACAAGGAAGAAGGAAAGTATCGCGCTGCATTCTAAACAAAAATCGAAAGACATGAAGAAATATTTGTTCTTGGTAGCCATGATGCTTATCGGAGCTGCCAACATGAATGCCGCTACACCGAAAAAGCAAGCAAAGGTAACTCCTGAAGCGAAAGGTGTAGCAAGTATCAACCGTGCAACAGCTGAAGCACATGTTAACTTCTTGGCATGCGATGAACTGGAAGGCCGCGAAGCAGGCTGGAAAGGTGGCCGAATTGCAGGTAACTACATCATTTCTTGCTTGAAGCAAATGGGCTTGCAACCGTTGTTTGAAGACGGTTATGTACAACCATTCGAAGTTTGTCATGCCGAACGCCAGAAAAAGGGTCAACGTTGGGAAGTACATCCAGACTCTATCGCCAAGTTGAAACAAGGCGTTCACCAAAGCCTTGACTTGAGAAACATTCTCTGCAAAATTGAAGGCAAGAATCCGAACGAAATCGTGATTATCGGTGCGCACTACGACCACTTGGGTTATGACCCAATGTTGAAGGGTGACCAAATCTATAACGGTGCTGACGACAATGCATCGGGTGTACAAGCTGTATTGCAAGTAGCTCGTGCTTTCCTCGCTACTGGTGAACAGCCGGAACGCACTACTATCTTCGCATTCTGGGATGGTGAAGAAAAGGGATTGCTCGGTTCACGTTACTTTGCACAGGTTTATCCGGAAATAAATAAGGTGAAGGGATATTTGAACTACGATATGATCGGTCGTAACAACAACGAAGCCAATCCGAAGCACTTCGTTTACTTCTATACAGAAGCTTATCCGATGTTTGGTGATTGGTTGAAGAACGACATTGTGACCTATGGTCTTGAACTCGACCCGAACTATCGTCCTTGGGACAAGCCTGTAGGCGGTAGCGACAACGGTACATTTGCAAAGTTGGGTATTCCTATTATTTGGTATCACACCGACGCTCATCCGGACTACCACATGCCGGGCGACCACGGTGAACGATGCAACTGGGAAAAGATGGTAGACATCACCAAGGCATCCTTCACAGCCTTCTGGAAGTTAGCCAACGAGAAGTATTAAAAAACATAAAAAATCCGAGAGCCGCATTAAACAGATGCGGTTCTTTTTTATCTTTATTAATAAGGTATAAATAAAATAAACTTAATCATACATGAACAAGAAAACTAAATGGGGCATTATTGCTGTCGTGGGAATCGGACTGGTCGGATTGGCCCTCCATACATTCCTTCCACACGAAAACAAGGAATTGACAGCAGCACCCGCCGCTAAAGCTCCTGCTTCAAACCGAAGCCGTACACTGAATGTCATAGCAGAAGTTATCAAGAAATCAACCATTTCCGATGGTTCTAACATCACCGGTCTCCTTCTTCCGGATGAAGAAGTAAACTTGTCTTTCGAAACATCAGGCAAGATTACTTCCATCAATTTCGAAGAAGGTACGCATGTGAAGGAAGGTCAGTTGTTGGCCAAAATCAATGATGCACAACTTCAAGCACAACTTCGCAAGCTCGAAGTACAATTAAAATTGGCCGAAGACCGTGTTTATCGCCAAAACGCACTTTTGGAAAGAGAAGCGGTAAGTAAGGAAGCTTACGAACAAGTTCAAACAGACTTAGCTATGTTGAAAGCAGAAATCGACATGGTGAAAGCCAACATTGCCTACACAGAACTGCGTGCTCCATTCGATGGTATCATCGGTTTGCGCCAAGTGAGTGAGGGGGCTTATACCACTCCATCTACAGTAGTAGCAAAACTTACCAAGATTTCTCCATTGAAAATTGAATTCGCCGTAGCCGAACGATATGCCGGTATCCTTAAGAAAGGTGCTAACTTGACATTCAAGGTAGACGGACACTTGCAACCGTTCCATGCCAAGGTTTATGCCATGGAATCGCATGTAGACCCGAACAACCACTCGTTTGCTATCCGTGGCTTGTATCCTAATACCGATGGCAAACTGATGCCAGGTCGTTTTGCCAGCGTAGAATTGAAGACTCAGGAATTCGATGATGCCATCACTATTCCATCGCAAGCCATCGTTCCGGAAATGGGTATCGACAAGGTCTTCCTCTACAAGAACGGAAAGGCAGAACCTGTTTCTATCACTAAAGGCATACGTAACGACGCTCGTGTTCAAGTGCTTCAAGGTTTGAACTTAGGCGATACTATCATTACATCGGGTACACTGCAATTGCGCACCGGATTGAAAGTAACATTGGACGAAGTAAACTAAACAGACTATGAATATATCCGAACTAAGTATACGTCGCCCCGTATTGTCAACCGTAATGACGCTGATTATCTTGCTTTTCGGCTTCATTGGGTACAGCACGTTGGGTGTACGCGAATATCCTTCGGTGGACAATCCGATTATCTCGGTATCGTGCTCGTATCCGGGAGCCAATGCGGATGTCATCGAAAACCAGATTACAGAACCGCTGGAACAGAACATCAATGGTATTCCGGGTATCCGCTCCTTGTCGAGTACCAGTAGCCAAGGTTCCAGCCGTATTACCGTAGAATTTGAGTTGTCCGTCGATTTGGAAACGGCAGCCAATGACGTGCGCGACAAGGTATCGCGTGCGCAACGTTATTTGCCCCGCGACTGCGACCCTCCTACCGTATCGAAAGCCGATGCAGACGCCAGTCCTATCCTTATGGTTACAGTGGGTAGTGACAAGCGTTCTTTATTGGAAATGAGTGAAATAGCCGACCTTACCGTTAAGGAACAGCTTCAGACTATTCCCGATGTTAGTAGTGTGGAAATCTGGGGGGAAAAGAAATACTCCATGCGTCTTTGGTTAGATCCTATCAAGATGTCGGGCTACGGCATTACTCCTATTGATGTAAAGAATGCTGTGGATCGTGAAAACGTGGAACTTCCATCGGGTAGTATCGAAGGTAACACCATGGAATTGAGTATCCGTACCCTCGGTTTGATGCATACAGCCGAAGAATTCAACAACTTGATTATCAAGGAAGACAACAACCGTATCATCCGATTCAGCGATATCGGTCGTGCCGAACTGGAAGCTCGCGACTTGAAGAGCTACATGAAGATGAATGGCGTACCGATGATTGGTATCGTAGTCATTCCTCAGCCAGGTGCTAATCACATTGACATTGCCAATGAGGTATACAAGCGTATGGAAACCATGAAGAAGGACCTTCCGGAAGATGTTACCTACCAATATAGCTTCGACAATACCAAGTTTATCCGTGCTTCTATCGACGAAGTGAAGAGTACTGTGTATGAAGCCTTTATATTGGTTATCATCATCATCTTCCTGTTCCTTCGTGACTGGCGTGTAACATTGGTGCCTTGTATCGTTATCCCGGTATCATTGATTGGTGCCTTCTTCGTGATGTATTTGGCAGGCTTCTCCATCAATGTACTTTCGATGTTGGCCATCGTCTTGTCCGTGGGGCTTGTGGTGGACGACGCCATTGTTATGACCGAGAACATCTATATCCGAATAGAACGAGGGATGTCACCGAAAGAAGCCGGTATTGAAGGTTCAAAAGAAATCTTCTTTGCCGTTATTTCTACCACTATCACTTTGGTGGCTGTATTCTTCCCGATTGTATTTATGGAAGGAACCACCGGTAGATTGTTCCGCGAATTCAGTATCGTGGTATCTGGTTCGGTTATCATTTCTTCGTTTGCCGCTTTGACTTTCACACCGATGCTTGCTACCAAGCTTTTGGTTAAACGTGAAAAGAAGAACTGGTTCTATCGCAAGACCGAGCCTTTCTTCGAAGGCATGAACGTAGGATATAGCAAATTGTTGGATAAGTTCTTGAACAAACGTGCATGGGCATGGGGCATCACAGCCGTTACATTGGGGCTCATCTTTTATTTGTGGACTAACATTCCTTCTGAAATGGCTCCATTGGAAGACCGTTCACGTATCACCGTTCGTACCAGCGGTCCGGAAGGTGTTACTTATGAATACATGCGCGACTACACCGAAGACATCTACGAGACAGCCGACTCTATCATGCCGGATGCAGAATCTATCACGACTCGTGTAAACACAAGTGGTGGTAATGTACAGATTACACTGAAGGACTTGAAAGACCGTGACTACTCACAGATGGAAGTAGCTGAAAAACTTTCAAAAGTGGTTCAGAAAAAGACCAAGGCACGTGCTTTCGTACAACAGCAGAGTACCTTCGGCGGGCGTCGTGGTGGTATGCCGGTGCAATATGTTATCCAGGCGACCAACATCGAAAAGTTGGAAAAGGTATTGCCGTTATTCATGGCCAAAGTCTATGAGAACCCGACTTTCCAGATGGCCGACGTGAACTTGAAGTTCAGCAAGCCGGAAGCCCGCATCAGCATCAATCGTGACAAGGCCAATGTAATGGGTGTAAGCACGAAAGATATCGCTCAGACTCTTCAATATGGTTTGAGTGGCCAGCGTATGGGTTATTTCTATATGAATGGCAAACAATACGAAATCGTGGGTGAAATCAACCGTCAGCAACGTAACAAGCCTGTCGACTTGAAGTCTATCTACATCCGTAGCAAAAGCGGCGAAATGATCCAGATGGACAACTTGATTGAACTTTACGAAGGTATTGCACCTCCGCAGCTCTATCGTTATAACCGTTTCGTTGCAGCTACCGTATCAGCAGGTTTGGCCGAAGGCAAGACCATTGGTGAAGGCTTGGATGCGATGGATGCCATTGCAGCCGAAGTGTTGGATGACACTTTCCGTACGGCATTGACCGGTGAATCGAAGGAATACCGCGAAAGTTCATCGAGTTTGATGTTTGCCTTTATCCTGGCATTGGTATTGATTTACTTGATTTTGGCTGCCCAGTTCGAAAGTTTCAAGGACCCGTTTGTCATCATGCTTACCGTGCCATTGGCAGTAGGCGGTGCCTTGGTGTTCATGCACTTCAATGACCAAACGATGAATATCTATAGCCAAATCGGTATCATCATGCTGATTGGTTTGGTGGCCAAGAACGGTATCTTGATTGTAGAGTTTGCCAACCAGAAGCAAGAAACAGGTATTGACAAGATGACTGCTATCCGTGAAGCAGCTATCCAACGTCTTCGCCCTATCTTGATGACCAGTGTATCGACAATCCTTGGTTTGGTGCCATTGGCTTTCGCTACTGGTGAAGGTGCCAACGGACGTATTGCCATGGGTATCTCCGTCGTGGGAGGTATGTTGATTTCAACGTTGCTTACCATGTTCATCGTACCGGCGGTTTATACCTATATTTCTACCAACCGTATTAACAAGAAGAAAGCATGAGAAAATATATCATAGCCACTATCGTTTGTTGTGCAGCAGGAAGCCTGTCTGCACAACAACACTATACCTTGAAGTCGTGCTTGGAAACCGGATTGGAAAAGAACTACTCCATCCGCATGGTACGCAACCAAGAACAAATCAGCAAGAACAATGCCACTTTAGGAAACGCCGGCTACCTCCCTACCCTTGACCTCAGCGCCAAGTATAGCGGAAACATCGATGATACCGAAAGTACAGCACGAGCTACCGGCGAGAAGACCGAAACAACCGGTGTATTCGACCAAACCATGAATGCAGGTCTCAACCTCAACTGGACATTGTTCGACGGATTCAAGATTCAAACCACCTATGCCCGCTTGAAAGAGTTGGAAAAGCAAGGTGAAACGCTTACCCGCATTGCCATCGAAGACTTTATAGCTGAACTGACTGCCGAATATTACAATTACATCCAGCAACAGATCCGCTTGAAGAACTTCCGATATGCCATGTCGCTTTCCAAAGAACGATTGCGCATTGTAGAAGAGCGCTATATAGTAGGTAACTTCTCCCGACTCGACTTGCAACAAGCACGAGTGGATTACAATGCCGACCGCGCCCAGCACATGAAGCAACAGGAAGCGGTAGAAAGCTCACGCATCCGCCTCAACGAATTGATGGCGAATCAAGACATGTCGCAAGCCATTACGATCAACGACTCCATCATCGACTTGAACACGTTGATGTCTTTCGAAGAGCTTTGGGAATCGACTTTGCAGAACAACGCTTCCCTGTTGAAGACAGAACAAGGTAAGACATTGGCTGCCTTGGATATGAAAGCGGTGAAATCGCGCAACTATCCTTACCTGAAGCTGAACGCCGGTTATGGTTACACCATGAACAAATACGAAATTTCCAGCACCAGCCGACGCGAGAACTTGGGAATGAACTTCGGCGTAACCATGGGATTCAACCTTTTCGATGGAAACCGCAAGCGTGAAATCAAGAATGCCCGCATCGCTATCGAGAATGCCCAACTGCAACAAGAAGACATGCAACAAGCACTCCGTGCCGACTTGAGCAACTTGTGGCAAGCTTATCAGAACAACATCAGCATGCTGAAGTTGGAACGTGAAAACCTGATTGCAGCTGTAGAGAACCACGAGATTGCCAGCGACCGATACATGTTAGGTAATCTTTCGGGTATCGAAATGCGAGAAGCCCAAAAGAGTTTGCTCGATGCAGAAGAACGTATCTTGGCTGCAGAATACAACACCAAGATGTGCGAAATTTCACTTTTGCAACTTAGCGGTAAGATTACCAAATACCTTGAATAATAGAAAAGCCTCATTTACATGAGGCTTTTTTAAGTTAATTCCCTTGCAACTAATCCCTACAACTCGTAATTTTGCGCCCAATTATTATTTAAACATATTAAAAACATGGGATTGTTTATCAAGAAATCTTTTGCTGCCCTCGAAGCGGAGGCCTACGAATCGGGCAGTAAGACATTGAAAAGGGTGCTTGGACCATGGGGACTCATTGCTTTGGGCGTGGGAGCCATCATCGGAGCCGGACTCTTTTCCATCACCGGCACCGTAGCTGCCGAATATACAGGGCCAGCCATTACCCTCAGTTTTATTATTGCTGCCGTAGGATGCTGCTTTGCAGGTCTTTGCTATGCCGAATTTGCCTCCATGATACCGGTTGCAGGTAGCGCTTATACCTATTCATACGCTACGATGGGCGAACTCATCGCTTGGATTATCGGATGGGACCTCGTTTTGGAGTATACCGTAGCGGCCACCACGGTAAGTATCAGTTGGAGCCGATATCTGGTAGTATTCCTACAAGGCTTAGGCATCGACCTGCCACCCGAATGGACTGCTTGCCCTTGGGATGGAGGGATTGCCAACATACCGGCAGCCATCATCGTTATCATCATGAGTCTGTTCCTGGTACGCGGTACGCAAGAAAGTTCGTTGGTGAACAACATCATTGTATTCCTCAAGGTATCCGTTATCTTGATTTTCGTGGCATTGGGATGGCAATTCATCAATGCAGAGAACTATACTCCATACATTCCTGCCAATACCGGCACATTGGGTGAGTTCGGTCTCAGCGGTGTATTCCGTGGAGCAGCCGTGGTATTCTTTGCCTTCTTGGGATTTGATGCCGTAAGTACAGCTGCCCAGGAAACCAAGAATCCGAAACGCAACATGCCTATCGGTATCTTGATGTCTTTGTTGGTTTGTACCGTGCTTTACATCCTCTTTGCCCACGTGATGACCGGTGTGGCACACTATACCGACTTTGCCGGCCAACAAGGCATTGCTCCGGTTGCCGTAGCCATCGACCACATGGGTCCTGCTGATGCTGCCGGTGTCATCACTCCGGCTTATCCATGGTTGAACCGCGCCATCGTCATTGCCATTCTTTTCGGTTATTGTTCGGTGATTATGGTGACACTTCTTGGCCAAAGCCGTGTGTTCTTGAGCATGAGCCGTGACGGTTTGTTGCCTCCGTTCTTCTCGAAGATTCATGAGAAGTATCGCACTCCGGCACATAGCAACTTGCTTTTCATGGTTATCGTGAGTGTGATGGCAGCCTTTATTCCTGCCCGAGTAGCTGGCGAAATGGTTAGTATCGGTACGTTGTTCGCCTTCACCTTGGTATGTGCAGGCATCCTGATTGTCCGCAAGAGCATGCCGAATGTGGAACGTGCGTTCAAGACTCCGTTCGTGCCATTGGTTCCGATTTTGGGTATCTTGACTTGCCTTTGCATGATGGTGTTCCTCCCGGCCGACACTTGGATCCGATTGGTATTGTGGATGCTCGTTGGTCTGGATATCTATGCCGTTTATGGGGTGAAGCATAGCAAGATGGAACAGAATGAATCTCGCCGTAAAGGCTTGACCGTGTTGAATTCCATCGGTATCGGTTTGAGTGTATTGTCCGTCATTACCGGTTTGTGGCATCAACAAACTGCCGGTTGGGATAGTGACAAGACTTTGCTGATTATCTCATTTGTATTCGCCTTTACACATTGCGCATACTATGTATGGAGAATGTGGAAGCAGACTCGCATGAAAAGATAATATGACTTTCAATCCTTCCTCTGATTGATAAAATAAAAGTGCAATCCTCAACTATTTCATTGAGAATTGCACTTTTTGTTTATGCAAAAACTGCAGACAAAAGATTACTTTTCATTAAGCTTCCACCAAAGTTGGTCTCTGTAATTCTCGCTCTTATTCCACTCCATATAGACGAACGACAATGGATCAGACTCATCGATATTGTAATATTCGGTGGCTGTAGCTCTCCAGTCCAATAAAATTCTATTCATGTTCTTCAATCCTGTCTTGTCTCCAACAGCTAACCATAGAGCTGTTCCTTTGTCTCTATAGCAGAATGGAATGGTCAGAATATCTTCAAAGAGATAAGTTGTCTCGAAAAGACCATGCGGAGTGGCATTTTCATTAGCCGTAAGCAGTTTCATAAACTCGGTTGCAAATGCTTTTTCCACTTCTATAAAGCCTATTTCTCCATCGGCCAAATAATACTTGAATCTACCAGGCAACGTTTCAAAGCCTTGCATTTGCGAGTTTCGCTTTTGAATAACGAGATTACCATCTGCCTGGAAAGTAAACTGATAAACCGCATTTTGAGTCTTGTCTTGCAAATAACTCATATATTTACCCATACCATCTTTGGCATATTGAATGAGCGGAAGCGGTTCATTCCATTCCGTTATATTGTCATTGTCACCTATTTCAGCCAAATCGAAAGTCTCTTCATTCAGGGCCAATTCATAAGTCTTACCGGCAAATGTAGCTTGTGGTGCTTCACGAATCAAATTCACCCGCAGAGTATCCCAGCCTATGTTTTGCTGATAAAGACCTTCTACCGACAATTTCACATTGCCAATGCCATGCAAGCAATTTCCGCTGAACGTTATTTGCTCTTCAGTAGAAATGGCCCTTACTTTAAATTTAAAAGGATTATAGGTAACACTGGTTGTTTCTGTTCTAATGGAAGCAGGAAGCGTCATTTCCATTTCTGCTTCATAAACTTCCCCCTTGTTGGAATTTATAGCCGACAACACTTCGAATGTTATGCTTGAAACATCCACATTCATACCATCATAGGAGAATACTTTCTTTACAGATGAACTGTTCAATGTACTTGGAATGTCCAAAGGAGGAACTACTTTTTCATCTTCGCTACAAGATACGAAACACATTGAGGCAAGCGCCCCCAATAATAAGAACTTCTTCATAAGTCTGTGATTTAAAAGTTAATGTCTAATATTTTTTCGCAAGATAAACAAAAGCTTAGACTAAAGCAATTATTATTTAATATTTCTCATGCGTAGAAGAAATATTGGCCAATTCTTCAGAAGAAAGTAACGATGTTATATCCAAATTACTACCTTGGTAAACACATAAGTAATATTGCCCTGAAAGCAATGAATCGATAGATACGGCATAATGCGTACATGCAGGAACGGTAGTTACTTCGTAGTGGTAGGTGTTTCCTTGCATATCGGTAATGCCAATAGCAACATTGTCTAACTGTTTTTCAGAGTAGACATACACGGATGATTCACTTTGATACAATTGTGGTGAGCTTGCATCACGATCGTTAGTCTTTTCCCATTCATTGTCTATGGGAATGACCTTTTTTTCTTCTTCTGCATAGACACTGCCAATGCAGAAGAAAAGACTAGCAAAAATTGTCAGTAATGTTTTCATAGTCTTAAATTTTAATTGGTTCGACTATGACAAAAGTAGGAAATAACCCAATTTATGGTTCGATTTCGACTTCACAAATCACTTCACAAATACTTTCACTAAAGTTTTTTGATGAATTCATCGAACTTTTCACTACTTCCTTCTGTTTTGTGAATCTTTTTGTGAAGTCGGATGCGGGCATTGGTGATGGCTGGACCTGTGCGATTGACAATGCGAGCAATGCCTGTAGGTGGAATGGACAGCTTGATAAGGATGCAAATGTGCTCTTCCATTTCAGATAGCTGAGGGTATAAATTGTGCAAGCGGTCTCTGAAGTGTGGATAAACGTAGTCAAGCATGGATTGGATTCGTACCCAATCTTCATCCTTGATACTGACTTTTCCGTAAGATGCTTCTTGAAGCAGTTCGTATAAGGATGATTGCATGAAAGTATTTATGCGCATGTCGCTATGGTTGTTGGCTTCTGCAATTTCCTTGTTTCGGAGCTTTAACATTTCCTTTTGAATCAAGTCCAATTCTTTTTCGAGATGATTGCACGCTTTGGCCTTTTCGTTCAGTTGCGAAATTTTCAGTTCGTTTTCCTTGATGATGGCCAGGCTGTTGTTGTATTTATCTTTTTCAATTTGACTCAGTACACGCTGTATGCGTAATGCTTCACGTTGCTTTTTCTTGAAATAATTTATCGTTAATAATATACCAAGAGCAAAGGTAAAGAACAGAAGTAAATTTCTGTTTTTTGCCTTTTCCATATTCAACTTAAGGTTAGCATTTTCGTCTGCTGTGTGTTGGTAGTTGTATAGAGCGTTGATTTTGGCTACGGTTTCCGTATCTTTTATTCTGCCCAATGAATCTTTCAACGTAATGTGTCGTTTCATGTATGCCATGGCCTGCGAGTGATTGCCTTTGTGTGATTCCAACCAACTTAAATTATAAAAGGTGTTACACAGCTGATAAAGGTCACCTGTTTTCATTGCTTTCTCATAATAATAGTATGCCGAATCCCATTGTTGGATTTCTTCGTAGATATTTCCTAAATTGATATAAATATGGGCTTTGTTTTGAGATGTACTTTTCTGATTGACTACTAATAACGTTTTTCTGGCTTCCTCCATGCGTCCGATTCTATAAAAATATCCTCCCAGTTCACCCAGGATACCATAATAGCGAACAGAATCATTGTCTTCTAAAGCCATATGGCAAGCTTCCTTATAATAACGCAATGCACTGTCCGGCATGTTCTTTACATTATACATCCGGGCAATGTCCCTTTGTGCATAGGAAATCTTGTTTTTTTTCCCTTGCAAAAGATAAAGCTCTATTGCTTTTCGGTTTACCCGAATCACTTCATCGTACAAACCTTGGTACATAAATAGTGTACCCATTTGATTGTATGCTTTGGCTTGCAAGTCGTAGTTGGGAACATTCAAATCCATGGCTTGTTGGAATGCCTTCAAAGCTCTTGGCGCATCATTCATATCCCGATAGGTACTACCTTGGTAGAAATAAGCCATCATCAAGCGCTCCTTATCACCATAATCTTCATAAAACGAAACGATGCGGTTGATAAGCGAATCGCTGGTATGAGTGATGTATTGCTTGTCCTTTGCCTGAATGGTGAGCAGGTGGTAATACATCTGTGCTTCTTCGGGAAGCATTGTTAGGCTGTCCGCCATGCTTTGAAGCAGATACAAAGCAGAGTCGGGACGGGTGTTCATAACGCTCTCGGCCTGCTGCATAGTATGAGAATAGCTCGAGCGTTGGCAAGCAGAAAGGCTTGTCAAAAGAATAAGTATTACCGAATATAATAAGTTCTTCATGTCTTATAAATAGAGTTCAAGATACAAAGATAGGCAAAAAAATAAATTGCTATTCACCCATTAAGCAAAGTCTTCGTGTTATTTTCAAGATGAAAAGATGTCTTCCTCTTCACATATTAGTAAATCAGAACTTCTGATTATAGAATCACAACTTTTAATCACAGAATCAGAAGTTATAATCATACAATCATAACTTCTGATTAACTTTAACAAAGAGGAAGAACAGAGAAAACGCATGAATTAAAATGCTTTTAACCAGGCTATTAGTAAACTTTTAAGATAATCTTCATCCCATGCTGCTTTCATTCTTTTCCTTTTGACTGAGGCTTTCTTGTCCTTATGGTGATGATTCTTCAAGATGT
>JAFYWH010000059.1 GCA_017558175.1 Bacteroidaceae bacterium | reverse complement strand
CGGACATGGATTTGCACCCAAAACATCCTTCATCTGACGAACTACTTCGTAGAAGTCAGCACCCGAACGGTCCATCTTGTTTACGTAACCGATACGTGGTACGTTGTACTTGTCAGCCTGGCGCCATACAGTTTCAGACTGTGGTTCAACACCACCTACTGCACAGTAAGTTGCAACAGCACCGTCCAATACACGGAGTGAGCGTTCTACTTCAGCAGTAAAGTCCACGTGTCCCGGGGTGTCAATCAAGTTGATCTTATACTTGTTACCAGCATAGTTCCAAGAAGTAGTGGTAGCAGCAGAAGTAATAGTAATACCGCGTTCCTGTTCCTGAGCCATCCAGTCCATGGTAGCAGTACCATCGTGAGTTTCACCGATCTTGTGAGTCAAACCAGTGTAGAACAAGATACGTTCAGAAGTTGTTGTCTTACCGGCGTCGATGTGAGCCATGATACCGATGTTACGGGTCAAAAGCAAATCTTGTTTTGCCATTTTTTCTTCCTTTAACTAGTTAATAAATACTTGATTAGAATCTGAAGTGAGCGAACGCACGGTTAGCTTCAGCCATACGGTGCATATCTTCCTTACGCTTGAAAGCACCACCCTGTTCGTTGAAAGCATCGATAATTTCAGCAGCCAACTTGTCAGCCATTGACTTACCACCACGCTTGCGAGCGAAGAGAATCAAGTTCTTCATTGATACTGATTCCTTACGATCCGGACGGATTTCAGTCGGAACTTGGAAAGTAGCACCACCGATACGGCGTGACTTAACTTCGATTTGAGGAGTTACGTTATCCAAAGCCTTCTTCCAGATTTCCAAAGCTGTCTTTTCTTCGTTAGGAAGCTTTGTCTTTACTGTTTCGAGCGCTGTATAGAAGATTTCGTAAGAAGTATTCTTCTTACCATCGTACATCAAGTGATTTACGAACTTAGTAACCTTTTGGTCACCGAATACTGGATCCGGGAGGATCACACGTTTTTTTGGTTTTGCTTTTCTCATTTTCTTTCAAAAATAATGTTTTGTTTGGGGCTGTATGCTTCTTTTCGTTTCCTTCAACGCCTCCTCCGAGGCATTTACTCAACCTTTATAGCTTTTTCCAACAAACCAAAACTAAATTTTAAATGTCTTTTTCTTTTTTTAAAGGAGCTTCAGGTATTACTTCTTCTTACCCTTTGCTGCTGCTGGAGCTTGACCTGGCTTAGGACGCTTAGCACCGTACTTAGAACGACGTTGTGTACGACCTGCTACACCTGCTGTATCCAATGTACCGCGAACGATGTGGTAACGTACACCCGGAAGGTCCTTTACACGACCACCGCGTACCAATACGATTGAGTGTTCCTGCAAGTTGTGGCCTTCACCTGGAATGTATGAGTTAACTTCCTTAGAGTTTGTCAAGCGCACACGAGCAACTTTACGCATTGCAGAGTTCGGTTTCTTAGGAGTAGTAGTGTACACACGAACGCAAACACCACGTCTTTGTGGACATGAGTCGAGCGCCGGCGACTTACTCTTTTCAACCAATACCTGTCTTCCTTTTCTTACTAATTGTTGAATAGTAGGCATTTTGTTAAATTTTTAATTGTTATATATTGTTTTATTATTTATCAATGTAAAGTTCAGCATTTTTCGCTGAGAAAATCGAAGTACACTTTTTCGGGGTGCAAAGTTACGAATAATATTTTATTCAGCAATGAAAACCAAGAAAATATAATAGTCCACTCCTCGAAAAATGCTCGAAAAGCGGACTATTATAGTTTTTTAACAATTTAACGGGGTTATGCTTCGCCTTTGAAGCCATCCAATGGCGGAATAAAGGTCTTTCCACCAGGTCCACCCTGGTTGCCTGCCATTTCTTCCGGCATGCGGATCGGACCGAACTGGCGTTCGAATTTCGCCACGTTTTCCTGAAGGGCAAACATCAGGCGCTTTGCGTGTTCCGGTGTCAAAACGATACGCGACTGTACACCTGCCTTTGGCAATCCCGGCATAACTCTCACAAAATCGACAATAAATTCTGAACTCGAGTGAGTAATGATAGCCAAGTTGGCATAAGTACCCTGAGCCACATCATCCTTCAACTCTATTTGTAATTGGTTGTTGTTTTTCTGGTTTTCCATATTCTTAAATTTTACACATTATTTATATAGGCGGCAAATATACAACAAAGAAACGAAATTCAAAGCCTCCGGGCAGAAAGTTTCTTCCCCACCCCTACAACCCGACGAATCACCCGTCAACAAATATTTCACTCTTCACTAAGGTAATGAACACTCTCCACTCTTGTTATATCGGTTCTTCATTGCAGTAAAGAGTATTCTCCACTTATGTGCAAACAAAAACATATCTTTATACGTCACCCCACCAAACTGAGAAGAAACACCTGCTAAAAAGAAGCAAAAAAGACATAAACGACGAAAGGAGCCCCGAAAGGCTCCTTCCATTATTATATACTGACCAGCAAACTGGTTACCCCATGCTGACCCCTGTAATATCACTTGACTTCAAAACTGCAGGTAGCGGTTATCGTCTCACCTCGAACCGAAACTCCTTGCAAGGTCGCCACATAAACACCCTTCATGTCCGAAGTATAAAACTCCGCTTGATTGGTGCCTTGCGCCGAAGGATTCCAATATAAGGTATGGCGCAAGTCCGGATAGCGGGACTGCTTGGCTTCCTCTGTGGGATAGGCAGGAGCCACAAAAGCCGGATGGTCTTGCGGAAACTCATAAGCCTGCATCTGCATATTCTGCGGAATACGTATATCCGGCAAATGTCCCGTATGTGTCACCAAGGAAAGCACACCCCCATAAATCTTATCGCCCAACACATAATTGCCTCGGTACTGGTGAATGTAATGCAATCGCTTGGCACTATAGGTTATCACATCCTCATGATTGTCGAAGGGTACACCATCTATCAGCACCAACACCGGAAACATATTATAGTCCTTGCTCTCTTCCTGTAGCTGACGGATGACTCTCTTACCCCCTTCCTTACTGATTGTAACCCCCATGACAAACTCCGTAATGCAATCCTGCACCATGCTGAAACGCACGTATTCATCGAGGTTGTAAGTCTTGCTGGGCTGTTGGCCAAAAAGCGTTTCATCCATAGGCTTAACTATTGGGTACGGAGGAATGGCTTGATTGATCTGCACAGCCACGCTACGGTCGGCCAATGCTTCTTCCTGATATCGGAGCTGCAAATCAGGCAACGCCTGCGGAAGCTGTTCCACAAACGGAGACACCACCTCCAGTTGGCAGGTCGCCCCTCCTTCATTGGCTGCCACCAATACCACATCCTGCTGGTTCACCACCCCATTCGTATAGAAACGGAACGTACCGTCTGTCTTGCGGACACCTTCGAATACATGCAGTTCCTTACCCACACAACCCAATTGTGCCGACAAGCCTACCGGCACATCCACCTCTGCCTTTCGAGGACGGGCCGTAACAATGTGTCCCTCACATTCGGCTACCCAATGTTCGCCTTGCACAGTCACCGGCGCTACCGGTTCGGGCGATGCCGGCAAGGTCACTTCGCTGTCTTTACGCACAACCGAAAGTACAAGATCACGGGCATCTGCCCACTCCGACGGCCACTGCAAGGTCACTTTCTCACGCATGCCATAAGATGCCTGGCTGCTTTCCAAGCCGGCAACCGGAGATTCCGCTAAATCCGACAAAGCCGGTACCGGCTCCGCCTTTAGCTTGTCGCTCTCCCCATGAGCACGGGCATTGACTACCGCCAAGAACTTTTGCGGATAACATGAGGCATCCCAATTCCGCATATAGCGGGTATACGTCATCAACCGATAGACACCGGAATGCATGGAAGCAGGCAATGCAATACAAGCCCAACCGGAACCTTCCCGAAGACTAACCTTGGCCTGTGCATGAATCTGCGTTTCATCACTGATTTCCACATAAGCTACCGTACTCATGCGGTTTTCCGGCGAAGCCTGCTCGTCCAGACTCAATTTTATCCACATCTTTTCGCCTGCCAAGTAACAGTCCTTGTCCGTATAGATACGGATAAGCCCGGACTGGCCGGCTGTTGCTGCCAATGTACAGAAAAACAGCAGAAGCGTATATATCATTCTTTTCATACCATATACTATTTAAGGGTTTACATAGACATAAGGGTTCGGCCACCACGATGGTCGGCCTTTCGGATCAGCACCAAGGCTACGTACATCCACACAGCGGCTCTTGGCCCAAATATAGTCACTCGGTTCAAAGAACTCGGCTATCTGGTAGCCGGCAGCATACTTATCAATCATCTTGCCTTCCGGGCCTTCACCCGAATCGCAATTAGTAGACTCCACATAATTCACTTTTTCTGTCGGGATATAAAGCTGCGCACAGGCCACTCCCATGTTGCAGCCCACATAGCCTATCACCTTGCGTTCTTTCTCACTACAAGTAATGTTAGTAGGCAACTCGGTAGGTTGCGGAGTGAACAGGCCACCCATATCATTGTTCAGCTTGGCGCGCACCTGGTAATATTCATATTCCTCCCTACTCAGGTTACGCTGCTGCACCCGAATACAGTAGAGGCATGAGAGACGCGAATTGGTATTCTCAATATTTAGCAACGACAGTCCTTTGATGCGGTTCTCTACCAACGTTTCGGTAGTGCCCAAGACGAATTCCGGACAAGTATCGTAACACCAGCCCTGAGCTACCGGCGGATAGCTATATTTGACAACCTTATCAGTTACCGGGTCATAGAGACGGTCGGTCGCAAACAAGGCATGCACCTCCCAATCCTCCTCATAAAACCACAAGTAATATTTAGGTTCGCTTAAATCCGTCTCATGGCTGTCCAGCGACACCGTAACCGGCGCATCGGCATGAGGCTGATGAAAAGACAACGACTCGATGCCCGACATAGCCAACGGCTGTTGGGGAGCCGACTGATAGGTAGCCCCATCATACACTATCTCCACCTGATAGGTAGCATCCGGACGGAGCGTGCCGATAGCCACCTGATACTGGCCATTGCCCATGGCTCTTCCCTGCCAACAGGAACCGTCGCTTCCCTTGACACAGAGTTCAGCATATACCTGCAGATAATCCTTGAAGTCATCCGTATTGTCCGCTGTCTGCTTGATAGGCAATGTCTTGCTCAATTGGAACACGACCGTACTGTCCGATATGATAGTTCCTTCTATGGCAAGTCCGGCCTCATTCTCTCCATTGAAGTCAGCCTCGAATGTTTCAATGCATGCCCCCAAGAGGAGAACAAGCACGAGGGGCAACAGCCCTATAATCGATTGGTTTCTTTTCATGATACTCAGAATTTAATGTTATAAGTAACAAAAGGTATAGGCGAACCGAAAATAGACATCTTATACCCCTGAATCTTGTTGTTTTCCACTACATGATAGATGGAATACACATTCTTGCGGCCAGTAAGATTGTACACACCGAAAGAAATGCTGCTGTGGGTCAGCAATGTCAAATGATGGCTTGGCTCCACATTGAACGAAAGGTCCATACGGAAATAGTCCGGAATGCGGTAACTGTTTCGGTCGGTATAATACACCTGGGTAGTTCCCAGCTTCTGGTCGTAATACTGTCCGGCCGGGATGGTAGTCGGGCGGCCTGTACTGTACTCCGTATTGAGCGACAAACTGTATCGGCGGGTGAACTTGTAGTTACCCACAAACTTGAAGTCGTGCGGTTTATCGTATTCTGTAGGATACCAGTCACCATTGTTTATCGGGCGGGCAATGCGGTCGTCGTTCTGACGCAAGAACGTACGCGAGTAAGTATAGCTTGCCCATCCGTTCAGCTTGCCCTCCGGCTTCTTCACCTGCAATTCCACCCCATAAGCATAGCCTTCCGTATTGATGACATCGGTTTCCAGATGATGGTTCATCAACAGCTTGGCTCCGCTGCGGTAGTCCAAGTAGTCCTTGAGCTTCTTGTAGTAACCCTCCAACGAGAATTCCCACGCACGGCTCGGCGTATTGTAATACAAGCCACCGGCCAATTGCCATCCTTGCTGCGGACGGATGTTCACATCACTCAATTTCCAGGTATCGGTAGGACTCATAATGCTCGTATTGCTTACCTTATGTATATATTGGCGCATGGTGTTGAAACCGGCCTTAACGGAAAAGTCGTCTGTAAAGGCATAACGGCCCGACAAGCGGAACTCCGGTCCGTGGTAGGTCTTTACCACCTTATTGCCGTTTACCTGCACCGTGTCGGCAATGTTGCTCAACGAAGGAAGCATGCCCGGCGCATAGGTGTAATACTGACGAGGGCCGATGGCATTGAACATCGAATAACGGATGCCGGCATTGACCGACAACTTCGGTGTGATATCCCATTCCTCACCTATATATAATGCACTTTCCAGCGCCTTGTCGTTCTGGAGCTTGTCATAGGCTATCTGCGAGTAACTGCCCAACGGCTCGTAAGTACCCGACTCTATGTCATAAAGCAACGTGTTCAACCCCCAGTTCACCCGATGCTTTTCGCTCTTCCAGCTGAAATCGGTCTTGAAGAAGAACTGGTTGATGGCAAACGACAGACGTGCAGCCGAAAGCGAATCGGCCATTTCATCATTCAGATAGTCGTAATGGTCGTATCCGGCCGATACATTGGCCGTCAGGCGGTCGTTCACAATGCTTCGCCAATGCACGGAAGCATTCATGTTGCTATAGGCATACTTCTCGTTTTCATTGAAAGCGAAGCGGTCGCGGCTATAATAGCCATACACGTTCACCTTGTTCTTTACGTTGAAGGTATGCGATAAGGTTGCCCCCACATCGTAGAAGCCAGCCTTGCCGTCCTTGTAGCCGCTCTTCTCCGGAAGCATGCCCAATATCCAGTCGCTATAAGTGGTACGTCCGCTCACCAACAGCGAGGTGCGCTGCTTCCACAAAGGCAACTCCAGATTGAGCTTGCTGGTGAGCAAGCCGATACCTGCCACCCCCACAAACTTTTCCTTATTGGCTTCCTTGCCGGTGATGTTCAGCACCGACGATATGCGTCCGCCATACTGGCTCGGGATGCTGCTCTTATACAGCTCCACATCGGCCACCATATCACTATTAAAAGCCGTGAAGAAACCGAAAAGATGGTTCGGATTATAGATGGTACCGCCATTCAGCAGCATCAGGTTCTGGTCGGTTGCCCCACCGCGCACATTGAAGCCGCTCGATGCCTCGCCCACCGTCTTAACCCCCGGAAGCGTCTGGACTATTTTCAGCACATCCACCTCGCCCAAGGCCATCGGTATGTTTTTCTGCAACGAAGGCTGCACTTTCTCCATGCCCAAGGTGGTACTCTTCACGGTTTCTATCCGTCCGCCGGTAATGAGCACCTCGTCCAGCAAGTGGTTCTGCTCTTCCAGGTCAATGCGCACATCGGCTTCGGCATAAAGCATGAACTGGCGGCGTGCCTCCTTAATGTTTACCCCCTGCAGCTCGAGCACATGGTAACCGGGAGTCAGCTCCATCGTGAAACGGCCTTCGTGGTCGGTAGTGGCCACGGTCCACGGATCGCGACGGATGACATGAATACCTACCAGCGGACTTTCGCTCCTGAAGTCGATGACCTGACCGGTCAACTTGATTTGTTTTTTCTTCGAAGGCTTGTACTTGTCGCCCACTTCATAGATTTTGTTTTCGGAAGTCATGACCTCCGGCACATAAACCGGATGCGCTTCGCTGGAAACCGTCTGGCTGTTCTGCCATCCTTTCGGAAGAAAAGCCTGCAAAGTGAGGTTCTGCATCACATAGATACGGCCGGCATACTCATTCACCTGCCAAGTAGTCCCTTTCAAGGACTCTTTCAAAGCATCCACCGCATTCAGGCCCGCCGGTTTCTTTACCAAGAAGGGCTGTTTAAGGGTAGTATAGACCTGATAAGACGTTTCTTTCTCCACCTCTTCCATGAGGGTGAGGATACTGACACTGTCCGTCGGCACAACTACCGACTGGGCATGAACCGCCAATAGGCCGACAAAGGCCAGCAAGGCAGAGCAAGAGCGCTTCCATATAGTTCGGATTCTGTCATTCATAATTCAATCGCGATTTGGTTCAGGGTTGGGTAATACGGTCGGCATAAGCGATGATTGCTGCCAAAGATGCGCCACGGTTTTCCTTGAAGTCCAGGCGGCGTTCCTTGGCAAACTGTTTCAACACTTTTTTCTCGGCAGGGAAAAGCTTCAGTACCGACGACAGGGATTTCACTTCGTAGCTTTCGCCACCACGCTGAAGCATGTATCGTGAAATACACTTGAAGTTCTTGTAGCTGGCATTGTTTTTGGTGATAGGATTACCAAACGTGCAATCCATACGCTGCACCAATTTCATGCGTGGACTCTCGTAATGCAAGGCCACAAAGGTTTCACCATGACGCACAAAGCGGAGCTTTTCTAAAGTAAAGTATTCCACTCCCGACATTTCAACATAAACATGCACTTTACGAACGGGCGTTTGTACTATCAGGCAGTTCAAATAAGTATCGTAACGGAGAGTAAGACCGGTGTAGAGCAGTCCGTTATACATCACTTCCCCTTGGTAAAAGGAGTCCTTCGCCCAATAAGGGTGATTGGCATATTCGTACGGAGAATATCCGCGTTCTATCTTTCCTCTGAAAAGCGAAGCATACCCTCCTACCTCCTCACGGTAATTGTCGAAAGTGGCCTGATGCTGGGCTACTGCGCCTTGGCAGAAGCAAATACAGCAGAGAGCGATAAAAATTATTCTATTCATTTCCTAAAGAACTTTAAGTTGCCACGAATATAGTTAAAATGCCCGTTTGTGGCAAAATAAAATAAAAAAAAATCCCGACAGCCTCTAAAGACCATCGGAATTCCTTTTAAAATAACTGCCTTACTGCCTTACTGCCCGACCTACATGCACGATGTTACACCGAAAGTGGTGGCAATGGCGGTGAGTACGGTAATGACGATGTGAATGATTTTACCCCAAATGTTTTTTGAATCCATAGAATGATGTTTTCGATTTATGATTTATGATTTATGATTTCTTTCGTGTTGTCATCCAGAGGAGCTTAGCGACGAAGGATCTCGTGTGCATGGCGCAGCTCATCCCCCTTATAAAGGGGGCTCGGGGGATGTAGCATACACTAAGGAGCACATGCCGTGAAAAACATCCCCCTACCCCCTTCAAAGGGGGATGATACTCACGCTTCCCCTACCAAGAGGCAGATACCAATTACTCTTCCTCACCTCCTTCCTCTTCAGGGGTTTCTTCCTTCGGGTACTTGATGGCCACCTTGCTGTACTGCAACGAAGTGAGGGCATTGCTGAGCACACGGCCGGGACGGAAATTCACCTTGGAACGCTTGATGAGCGACTCGTTGAAGTCGTCTTCGGTAAGGGCCCCCTTGCCACTGAGGCTCACCTGAAGGGTACAAAGCTCGCCCAAGCGGACAATCTCACCGTTCTGAAGGGCTTCGGCTATCACGTCTTCGAGGGCGACAAGCACGGCATACACATCGGCCTTGTTTACGGTACACGAGCTCTGGATGCGCTCGGCCATCTCGCGGATACTTACTGAGCCACGGGCCTGTGCCTGTGCATAATACTTCGGTGGAGTTCCCTTTTCGGTAGGGTTGTAACGGGGAACGACGGAATAGGTTACTGATCTTGCCATAACAGATGATAGTTTTTTGATAGTTAATAAATGATGGTTGATGTGTGTTTCGAAACAACAATGCAAAGTTACTGCCACCGGCAAGCGGAATGTCGCCATTTGTCTCCGTTTGTCTCCATTGGGGGCCATTTGTCTCCATTTGTCTCTATTTTTTACTCTTTTCTTGGTCAAATACTTGATTTTGTTGTTATATTTTACTATCTTTGTAGATATCATCAATCCCCATACACATGTTCACTATCCGTACTTATGCAAAGTCCGATTTGGCTTTGCTCTACAATCCGCACGTGTCGCGCAAAAGTGCGCTCAAAACCCTACAACGATGGATGAATGGCTGCGCTCCACTCATGCAGGAACTCGAGGAGCTACAATACCAGCCACGCCGCCATAGCTTCCTGCCGCCCGAGGTGAAGGCCATTGTAAGGCATTTGGGAGAGCCATGACGGCTCTTTCAACCTAATATGGCGATGCTGGCCGGAAAACACGGAAATCCTCCCCGGTGCAGGGGTTACAAGGTCGGGCAGTAAGGCAGTAAGGCAGTTTTTTGAGAACGGGTAAAAACCCTGAAAGGAAAGTATAGTAATATATATTTATAATAATATATATTACTATCTTCTTTTTATAGTGTTTTCCATCTCGTAAAATAACTGCCTTACTGCCTTTCTGCCTTAGGTTAATACGACATTTGGTCGGGAATATTCCCAAAAAACATTCAAAAAGTAAACTTATGAAAGAAAAACCGACCATTGTCCTCACCGTACAGGGGGATGTAAATTTAGTACTGAAACCATTGGAAACAGGTGAAACTTCTGCCGGCCATGCGCCACAGCAGCCAGCGCCAGACATCTGTCTGAACGCAAAGCGAATCTCGAAAATCGACTTCATCCGCCTGCTCTACAGCTTGTGCAAGAACGACAGCTTTGTAGACAGCTACGGCCAGCGTGTACCGGACAATAAGGTGTTCCACTTCTTCGGCCAGCTGCTGCACCTGAACCTCGACAATTACCTGGGCGATATGAACAGCGCCCTGCAGAAAGGCAAGACGGACACCAAGCACCTGAAAATCTTCAAGACACTGATGGAGATCATGAAGGACAGATACAACCGTTCGTAATCTTCTGAGTCACAACATCGTAAAGAGAATGTAGGGTATACTGCCGGGTGCAGTGTACCCTCTTTCGTGTTTTTGCGCCCTACCTTTGCACTCGTCAGGAAGACAAACCATCCCTTCCGGCCAAGCTAAATATGAAAAACAACGACTTGTTGCAGAACAATGTGAAAATGGACACACAGACAGCTTATTTCGTGAACGGCAACATCAACATCTACCCGGCGTGCTACGAGCATCCCGAACCCCTCACCGCCGAACGCTCGCGCAGCTACCCGGGACGCATCACCGTAATGGAGAATGGCGAGACACTGATCCGCCCGTATCAGATTGGTGCCAACGGTCCGCGCTACAAGGTGCTCTTCAATACCGAGCATTGCGACATCCAGTTGTGGGGCAACGGCAAGATAGTGGAATGCTGGAAGTTCTCGCCCCGACTCACCATCCACGAAATTTGCCGCATCCGCAAGCGCGAAAGCCCAAGAATCGCCGCGTTCTTTCAAACGTTGAAGTAAAATCAATAATCCCCCTTGTGAAGGGTGAACAACCTAAAATCCCCCTTGTGAAGGGGGCCAGGGGGATGTTACATAAGAAATGCCACTATCAAGACACAGCCAATGGCCGCTACATCCCCCTACCCCCTTCCGAAGGGGGATTAAAAAAACATCATAAATCATAAATCAAAAAACATGAATTTCACTTGTATAGCCCGAACCCATGGCGCACCCGCCGTGCCAGCCGACCGCGAAGAATGGGAACGCCTGCGTGGCGAACCTTGGCTGGCCGAGATGTGCCGCCGCATAGAAGCCGGCGAAGAAGTCCTGAAGCACCGGCTCCCCATCTGGACACCCCACTGCAAGGCCTTTGCCAACAATCACCGCTCCATCAAGGATGCGCTGGAACCCTTACAACGCCTCATGCTCGATTTCGACGACAAGGGCCACTCGGCCGAAATCATGGAAAAAGCCCTGCAACTGCAGGAAGAGGGCAAGTGGCAGATTCTGCTGATAGAAGACAGCGTGCGCCGTGGTACCCACGTGCTCATCAGTCTCCCCCAAGGCATGACAGCCGAGGAAGCGCAGACCCGCTTCTCGCAAGACGTGGGCTTTCAGGCCGACGGCGTGGTGAAGGATGTGTCGCGCTGCATCTACATGGTACCTACGGGGCATACGCTGTATGTGAGCGAGGAGCTTTTTAATGAAGAATTAAGAACGAAGAATGAAGAATTTCTTTCTTCTTGTCAACCAACTCCAGCGGCCGCTACATCCCCCTGGCCCCCTTCCGAAGGGGGAACACCTGGCGAAATCCCCCTTACAAAGGGGGCTGGGGGATGTTCCAGCAGCAAAGAAAGCGGAGAAGAGAATTCTTCATTCTTCATTCATCATTCTTCATTCCCCACCTCCTACCAAGGCATGGATTACCAAACCATCCTCGAGACCCTCGAAGACCAGATGGGCGGTACACCGGAATTAGGCTCGCGCAACAACTTCATCTTTGCCATGGCGTGCCACCTGAGGTACATCTGCGACGACAATCCCGACTGGATAGCCACCATACTGCCTACCTACGGCGAGGATCGGGAGAAGTGGATGCAGACCATCCGCAGTGCGTGCAACCGCTCGCAAACCAAGCAGCTGTCGCGCGTGATACAGCGCACCCTCAGCATCTGCAAGAAGCGGCAAGAAGAGGAAAGTGGCGAACTCATCGCGCAAAACGCCGATACCCCACCTCCCATGCCCGAGGTGCTGCCACCCCTCATCCGTCTGCTCACCTCGCGCACGCCCGATATCTACCGGCCGGCCGTGGCACATGCGGTATTTCCGGCATTGGGTGCTCACCTGTGGCGAACCACCTTCCGCTACATAGACAATGTGGAGCACGAGGCCACGCTCATGAACGTGCTCATGGCGGGTACGGGTGCCGGGAAGAACTGCATCAGCGAACCGGTGAACCGCATCTTGGCCGACATCCGCAAGAGCGACCGCGAGAACCGGCAGCGCGAGAAGGAGTGGAAGGCGGAGATGCAGACCAAGGGGTCGAACAAGGACAAGCGACAACGCCCCGACGGGCTGGTGATTCAGGAGATAGACCCGGACGTGACGAATGCGGCCTTTGTGCAGCGACTCTCGGATGCCGAAGAGCGTTTCCTCTATGCCAAGATGAACGAGCTCGACCAGTTCGATGCGCTGAAGACCTCGGCCCGCAGCCAGGCGCACTTCCAGATTATGTGCCTGGCATTCGACCCCGGCAACATCTACGGACAGACGCGTGCAAGTACAGCGAGTGTGAGCGAGCGGGTATGTATCCGGTTCAACTGGAATGCATCGACCACCATCCGCAAGGGGCAGGCCTACTTCCGCCATGTGCTGACCGACGGCCCCATCAGCCGTATCAACTTCTGCACCATACCGGAGCAGCCCATCGGTGCCGAGATGCCGATATACGGTACCTACGACGCCGACTTCGACGAGGAGCTTCGCCCGTACATCGAGCGACTCACGAAAGCCCGCGGACTGGTGGAGTGTGTGGGTGCGCAGAACCTGGCTCGGCGGCTGAGGGATGAAAATGCCGAGTTTGCCCGCCTCTCGCAAAGTCGCGTGTACGAAAACCTCTCCTTCCGTGCCAACGTGATAGCCTACCTCAAGGCCATGGTGCTCTTTGTGGCTCACGGCGGCGTGTGGGACGAGGTGATGGAGGAGTTCGTGCGCTGGTCGCTGCAGTACGACATGTGGTGCAAGATGCACTTCTTCGGCGAGGCCATCGAGGAGGTGGAATACGGAACCATCAGTGCCAAGAAACGCGGTCCGCAAAACCTGCTCGACCTGCTTCCGGACACCTTCAGTCGCGAAGAAGCCCAGCAGATGCGCCTTCGCCAAGGGGTAAAGCAGGGCACCGTAGGCCAAATGCTCAGCACATGGAAGAAGCGCGACTACATAGAGTTGGTGGATGAGAACGTATACACCAAAACGGAGCATTACTTGAAGAAAGTGAGGCGGTAGTCCGCTGCCCCCACGCGCGAAGGGCTAACCATCCCCAATCCCCCTTTTGAAGGGGGCCAGGGGGATGTTACATTGGACATGAAAACATTACGAAGCCAAGCCACGCTACATCCCCCTACCCCCTTCCGAAGGGGGATTTGAAAAACCATAAAATAAAAAACAAATGAAAAGAGGAATCAGAAACAACAATCCGCTCAACATCCGCCGGTCGAGCGACCGCTGGGTAGGAGCACGCCCCGAACAGACCGACAAAGAATTCGTACAATTCCAGTCCATGGCCTACGGTTATCGTGCCGCATGGAAAACCTTACAGAGCTACTACCGACGCTTCTGTTCGCAGAGCCAACCATTCACGGTACCCACCATCATCGGCCGTTGGGCACCACCGGGTGAGAACAATACGGAAGCCTACATCCGCAGCGTCTTGCTACTAAGCGGTTTGGGTGGAAAGGAAAACCTTCTGCCTCCGGAGAACCCCACTGGGTACTATCGCATCTCGCGCCTGGTAGCTGCCATGACGTGCATAGAGTGCGGCATCCCTTTCCACAAAGTGGATATGGAAGCCATTTACAAAGGCTACCAGCTCGCCTTCCCCGATAATAAAGAAGAGTTGGAGGAACTGCTTTGCGAGCAAGATGAGTATTTGGGATGGAGCGGTGCTTGATGTAGCTCGGGCAGTAAGGCAGTTATTTTAAAATGAAATTCCGATAGCCCCCTAGAGACTATCGGAATTCTGTTTTTGTTTTATTATCAAGATCTACAGGCAATCCCTAATTATGCACGGCCATATACATAGTTCCTGTATAGCCACTCCTTATTCTTCTCGGTAGGTTCTAAATTAATTGCCTGCAATTGAGATACTGCTATCAAGTTATTTGAATAGCGCGTCAAATAATTAATAACATCAGTAGACTGAATGGTATTATTCTTCACTAAAGAGCGCAATACTTTACCAAAAAACTTATATTCACTTTCCGTAACGAGCGATTTCATCACATTCATCTTTTTATTGGAATAGCGGACACTTATTTTATCTCCATCCACGATGATAATTCCAACACTAAGCTGTTCTGATATCTCAGGCCTAATTACACCATATATAATACTATATTTCATATCTGTTCCTCCAAATTATCTTTTAGACATTCCAAAAAGTTCAACCAAACAGCATCTGTCCATTCTTGATTTACCAATTGTTTCAGTTTTGATTCGACAACCAGCCGAGGTATATTCCATTCTACAGGAATCACGTCTAATATAGGTTGTATTTCTTGTTCACAATTCGTAATACACGCATCATAATACCCTTTAAGCTGATTAGCCATAGATATCACATCTTCATTCGACTTCTCTTTTACCAAATGCCTAAACAGCTCTGCATAAAGGATGGTATCCGTCATAGTAAGCTGAGACAAAGGATATTCAAAAGTTGAAGTATTAAAAATCCCCCCATAATCGATAGAAACTAATTTATTTACTACGATATCATAAAGAAGGTTTGCGTTATTACAAGTACGATCTTCATTTGCTATCCAAAAGTCGAATAGTGCAATTTTCAACAACTGCATAAGTAAAGAATTGGTGTTCTTAACCTGATTACATGTTGTAGGTGTTATATCAACAATATTATCAAGTTTCTTATACCCCCAAGCTGGCGCAGTAAAATTATGCGGTGTATGAATCCTCGCCCAATGCGCTGCCTCTATATGCACAAAAGCGGTAGCTGGCGATTCAATACTCCATGTTCTTGCCATTGTAGAGCCAACCAACTCACAAACCAGCTTAAAAGCACTATTAGTGGAAGGCATATACTTACAGATATATGCTTCCTTATCAGAACAGACTACCAAAACCGGGAGATCTCCCGTTATATACTGTTTTTGTATCTGCTTAATACTAACTAAATGCCGTACAGTTTCCATACATATCCTTATATGTCAAACAAAAGTAACGAATAGGTTTCACTTTCCCAAGTAAAATAGAACTAATTAAGAAACATTAAAAAACACCAGCTCGCCTTCCCCGATAATAAAGAAGAGTTGGAGGAACTGCTTTGCGAGCAAGATGAGTATTTGGGATGGAGCGGCGCTTGATGTAGCTCGGGCAGTAAGGCAGTAAGGCAGTTATTTTAAAAGTAAATTCCATAAAAATTACTTCTCCATTAGGATTTGTAGAGAAAGTTTTGTTTATTTGCAGATAAAGAATAAAAAAGACGATTATGGAAGCTACAATTAATGATTTCACATTCTTTTCCAACAATTATATGAACATATTGTTAGGAATGAGTGATGATACCAAGTTGCGTATCATCCGCTCGTTAACTGATAGTCTACTCAATCATAATAATGTTTCGGAGAAACCATCTGCTTTTACATCAGAGATGCTGAAAAAACATGCTGGAGCATGGGTAAGCAACGAAACTGCAGATGAAATCATTTCAACCATTCGAGAAAATTCTTCGATTCGAAAACCTCTCCCGCTTGCAAGGAATCAAGCTTGAGAATTGGGTACAAAGATAAAGTTGTTATACACTCGATAGAACTCAAAAAGTCACGATATCAGCTATACCTTTATTTAGGCAAGCATCTCCAACAGGAATACTAAGGCAGATATAAAAAAAGGAATTCCGATAGTCTTTAACGATTGTCGGGATTCTTTTTTGTTTATCAACCTTACTTGCAAGAAGCACTCGGGCAGTAAGGCAGTAAGGCAGTAAGGCAGTTATTTTTTAATGAGGGTAATGAAATAAAAAAAGTGCGGAAAGGCTAAAACTTTTCCGCACTTAAATATTGTACCAACATAACTCTTTTAAGTCTGAAAGGATAAGAGGCCGGTCCTCACGGATAGGCCCCTTAAGAGAATTCTATATATACTTAAAGAGAGAATGTTTATTTATAATCTACTTGAAATTGTAATATTAATATTAAACGGCTCTTTTTCTAAAGTTGGTACATTTACCTCTTGTCTTTTAGAATAATATATATTAAAAGGAAGAGGTGGACACATCATTAAAGTATCACCATTGTGATCTAATACAACCTCAGCTTCAACATTGTCCATATCTGGCCATTCAATACCACCATGCATGCTTGATGTAAAACCTTGCAATTGATATTGTATGCTATTGTTATTGACTATTTTCATCTTCTCTTTTTCAATAGCATATTTAACACCAGATGGAACAGAGATATTTCTTCCCGTAATCATGACAGCTTTTAATATGCCATTAATTCGGTTGTAATAAATTCTAGTTGTTATAGGTATTTGAGAAGCATCTACATAGATAGCACCATCTTCTGTTACTAATGTTCCGCGACCAAAAATATCTTCCATATGTTCAACGAAATCCATCATCTCTGGTGTATCTGTAACAGGAAGTTCCTCAACATAGTCATCTACTGCTCGTGACGCAATGGCTTCATTTAATGAGTTCTCTGTATTTGTTATTCTATCTTCTGAACAAGATAGAATAACAAATAGAAAACTTATAAAAGCGAAAGTTTTGATAAACTTCTTTTTCATAATTATTCCTTGTATTGACCCTGCAACAATTCGTTGTAGTCACATTCCTTAGCTGGATATACCCAAGTCCACTTGTTGTTATCAGCAGGATTGATAGTCAAAGCGAATTGTGCATGGAAGCTACCTTCTGGATACTTGTTACGAACGATTGGTTCATTCCAACGCTTGTAGTCAAACCAGTCGAAACCTTCACCCCAAAGTTCGATACGACGATACAATTTAACTTCAGCCAACAAGTCAGCACCAGTCTTTTCGCAAGTATATTCAGGGTTACGACCACTTGTCTTGTTCAAAGCAATCAAAAGGTTCTGAACATCTGTATCGCTACCACCCATCATGCACTTAGCTTCAGCTTCAATCAAGTACATTTCAGCTGCACGGAAGTTATTCACGCAACCTACACCCGGTTGTTCCTTAGCTTGGTGCTTGAACTGCATATAAGCGAAGATAGAGCTTGTAGAATACAACTTGTCTGCATAATCAGCCTTTGCACGCTTGTAAAAATCAGAAGAAGTCTTCAAGCTACCGTTTGTTTGAGTAATAGCAGCAAATTCAGCTTCATCTTGTGGAGCCAACCACAAATCTCTACGAACGTCTGATTCAGGAATCTGATCGTACAATTCCTTGCTGATAGCACATGGATAGCTACGACAAGCACCAGCACTTGAGTTACTTCCTTGGTATGCGAAGAAGCTATAGTAGTAGATAGTTTGGTCACCAGCATCGTAAACACTCCAAATCCATTCGTCGTTAGGAGTATTGAAACCACTGTTCATAAACTCTTCGTTGCTCATCAAAGTATAACCTTGGCGTGCCAAAGCAGCATACTTGGCAGCGTTAGCCCAATCCTGACGAGTCAAAGCAGCACGTGCATAAATAGCGTATGCTACGCTCAAGTCTGGACTGTAGTTATCATCTGCTGCACGCTTCTTCGAGCTTGAACCAAACGCTGCAATAGCATCGTTCAAGTCAGCATAAATCTGAGCATAAGTTTCTCCCAATGTAGACGCAGCGATTTCGCCTGTGCTCAAGTCAAGACGCAAAGGAAGACCACGACTTGCACCGTTGTTACTGTCTACCCAACGGTAGCAGTACAACTGGCTCATCATAAAGTAGCTGTATGCACGGAATGTCAAAGCCTGTGCCTTGATGAAGTTCTTATCAGAATCAGAACCTGTCATGTTTTCCATGTTCACCAAGATAGCATTGGCATTTACAATCAACTTATAGTAATAGAACCATGGATAATAGTCATACGATGCTGTATTTCTTTCCATATAAGTACTGTTGATAATTGGTGACCATCCTGTCAAGTTAGACTTCTGGAAGTCGTTACCCGGATAGTTACCATACCATGTCTTGATAGTACCTTCACCATTGAAACCCTGTGAACTGAGGTACTGAGTAGACATCATACGGCAAATACCGTTGATGGCCATCTTTGCATTTTCCACCGACTCTACAATGGTACCTGTAGCAGTCGAGCTTTCCGGCATGGTATCCAAGTAATCATCAGCACAAGATGATACCATAAAACCGAAACCTGCCAAAGCATATAATAATTTTTTCATATATTCAGTTTTTTTATTTGACTATTTATATTCTATTGATTAAAGCTTAACTTGAACACCGAATGAGAATACACGTGGAGTTACCAAGTAGTTGTTCTGTGTACCACCGAATGACTGTTGCGGGTTCATACCTTGGCGTGAAGTCAAAGTGAACAAGTTTTCGCAGCTCAAGCTCAAACCTACGTTCTGCAAGTCAATCTTCTTCACCCATTCCTTTGGCAACTGATAGCTCAATGTAATGTTCTTCATAATCAAGTAGTCTGCACTTGTCAACCAACGGCTTGTAGTACCAGCATTGTTGTCTGAACTTGTAGAATAGTTATATTCAGGAATACCATTCTTCAATACACGATTAGCTGAAGTTTCAGTCATACCTGCTGGAACACCATTCCAAGACTTAGCAACATCGATGTGTGCTCCTGATGGAGTACCACCTGCGCCCATCAAACCAGCATATACACCGTCGTATGTCTTACCACCCAAAGAGTAAGTCATCACTGCCTGCAAAGACAAAGACTTATACTGGATAGACGGAGTGAAGCTACCATATACCTTTGGCAATGCCGAGCCATGGAATTCCTTCTGAGCGTATGTAGTCTTGTGTACATAATGCTTACCATTGATAGTAGTAACGTTTGCAGTGATATCAGAACCTTCTGTATTACCAATCTTGTTACCGCTTGCATCTACGATATAGTTTTCTTCCAAATTAGGCTTGTAAAGTGACTGACCTGTCATTTGGTCTACACCTTCGAAAGTATACAAATAGAAGTCATAACGGCTTCTGCCTTCAACAATCTTCTTTGTACCATCGATGATACCGTCCTTATTCTGTTCTGGCAATTCAACTACCTTGTTCTTCATGTAAGTAGCATTAGCTGCCAAGTTAATCTTCCAATCGCGGTTCTTGTAGATATCGAAGTCTGTATTCACTTCCCAACCACGGTTAGAGATAGTACCAAAGTTCATCAATACAGATGCCAACTTACCTGTATCAGAGTTGCTAGTACCACCTGCAGACAATGGCAAATTCACATTAAAGAGCAAGTCCTTGTTACGCTTGTCGAAGTATTCTACAGAGAGGTTCCAACGGTTGAACAAACGAGCTTCTGCACCGAAACCGAAAGCTTCACTACCTTCCCACTTCAAATCGTATGCTTCATTTTGTGACAAGTAGTATGCACCCTGGTTTGCATTCTGAGTATTAGTGTAAAGACCCATATAACCATAGTAACCAGAACCGGCATCGTTACCTACGACACCCCAGTTTGCACGGAGCTTCAAGCTGTTTACCCAAGCAACATCCTTCATGAATTCTTCTTCAGACATCATCCAGTTAGCACCGATAGAACCGAAGTTACCCCAACGGTTGTCCTTGTGGAAACGTGATGAACCGTCGCGACGGAAAGAAGCTTCCAAGTTATACTTTTCCTTGTAGTTATAACGTACACGGCTCAAGTAACTTTCTGTACGGTAGTTGTTTTCGTAGTCGTACAAGCTTGTGATGTTCTTGAAGTTGATCATAGCTGTTTCGCCTTCGAATACCTGAGTAGTCTTGTAACCATAGAGGTAATTGTAGTTGTTAGAGTAGTTTTCGTGACCCAACAATACACCTACGGTGTGATCGCCAAATGCATGGTTCCAGTTCAACAATTGCTGGAAAGTATAGTTCTTGTAACGGTAGTTGTTACGAGCAGCACGACCGCCATTACCCTTACCGTCACCAATGTAAGCACTGTTGTAAGAGCGGTTTTCAGAGTTACGCAAGTTCAAGTCACCCTTAACTGTGAAAGTGAAGTCTTTCAAGAACTTGATGTCCATGTATGCAATAGTCTGCATTGTGTTACGGATAGTAACGTCCGAACAAACTTCGTTTTCCCAAATTACGTGACGGTCAACATACTGGTTACGTGTATTAACAACAACATCGTCATCGTTTACATACTGACCACCATCGTATTGTTTTCTACCCTGACCATCCAAGCGGTAAGAGCCATCAGGATTGTGCAAGTGTACAGGATAAATAGGAGCGATGTTACGGCAGTACATAAATGCATTGGTATAAGAACCGCTTGAGTCACCATTTGTATTATTATAGTTCTGGTGAGTAGCATTGATAGTAACACCAGCGCTCAACCACTTCTTCGGAGTGATGTTGATAACACCACGTGCAGAAAGACGGTCGAAAGCAGAGTTAGTTACATAACCTTGTTCATCCAAATAACCCAAAGAGAAGTAGTAGTTGCTCTTTTCTGTAGCAGCGTTACCACTCAATGTATATTCCTGACGGTAACCAGAGCGGATAGCTTCATCGTACCAATCCAAGTCGTCAGCATAGCCACCCAAAATCTGAGCGTCAGAAACGAGCTTACCATCAGCAGTAAACAAAGCGTCGTCAGCCTTGTTGTAGATATTCAAATAAAGGTAGTCAGAAATCAAGTTCTTGCTTGCGTATTCAGCTGCAGCCTGTGGAGTATCACCAGCATAGAGACGAGAGTTCTTGATATTCATCCATGCAGCTTCCATGAACTGGTTAGCATTCATCAATTTGTACTCCTTGATACCACGAGTGTAAGTACCTTGGTTGATACGGAGGTCGAAAGACATCTTTTGTGAAGTACCCTTCTTAGTTGTAATCAACACAACACCGTTTGATGCACGGTTACCATACAAAGCACAAGAAGCAGCATCCTTCAACACTGAGATACTTTCGATATCGGCTGGGTTCAAGTCACTGATGTTACCACCCATCGGCATACCGTCTACCACGTAAAGTGGAGAAGAGTCACCGTTTACAGTACCGATACCACGGATACGGATAGAAGGCTCGCTACCCGGAGCACCGTATGAACTATTCACCTGCACACCCGAAGTTGCACCTTCCAATGCAGAAGTTACAGAAGATACCGGACGAGCTTCAATTTGCTTAGAATCCACACTTGAAATCGCACCAGTCAAAGAAGACTTCTTAGCTGAACCGTAAGCCACAGTTACAACCACTTCTTCCATCACTTGAGCGTCCGGATGCAACACTACGCGCATATTTGGTTGGATAGCCACTTCTACAGTACGCATACCAACGAAAGACACTACCACTGTCTTGGCCTTAGCCGAAACATTTGGGATACTAAACGCACCATCCAAATCGGTAATGGAACCTTGAGTAGTACCCTTTACCAAAACGGATGCTCCAATAACTGGCTCATTGTCTTCTGCGGAAATAACCACACCTGTAATGGTTGAAGTCTGAGCCATAATCATTCCTATGGACATGCACAGGAATACAAACAGCATTTGCAGTTTTTTCATCTTTTTTGATATTTAAAGTTAATAATATTCTTCTCTTAAAGCAGCGTTTTACGCTATTTTTCTGTAGTTCAAGCAGAACTATCCGTAATTGATTCTACAAAGGAAGTAAAAATATTCCGAACTTTTATACACTTCTTAACGTTTCATGTTGTGAAACATATAAATCGCAACATTTTTTTCAATTTCTTTCAAAACCATTGCGAAAAAGCCCTTTTTGAGCTAAGTTCTGCTTGTACTTTGCCATTTTTGTAACACAGGCATAAAAAAAGGCCGGCTCCCCGTTGCGGGAAGCCGACCCTTTATATATAAATAGGTATAGCGTATTACTCTACTTCGCTGAAGTCTGTTACCGACTTGCGGTTAGCCAAGATGCGGTCGTACTCTTCTTTCGAGCCCACGATAATCTTTTCGAAATCACGCTGACCAGTACCTGCAGGAATCAAGTGACCACAGATCACATTTTCCTTCATACCTTCCAAGCGGTCTACCTTGCCGTTGATAGCAGCTTCGTTCAATACCTTGGTAGTTTCCTGGAACGATGCAGCCGACATGAAGCTGGATGTACCCAACGCAGCACGAGTGATACCTTGCAAAATCTGTGTAGATGTAGCTGCAATGGCATCGCGTACTTCTACCGGCTTCAAGTCACGACGCTTCAACATACTGTTTTCGTCGCGGAGCTTGCGGGCAGTTACAATCTGACCCGGTTGCAAGTTCTGAGAGTCGCCGGCGTCTACAACCACCTTCTTACCCCAGATGCGGTCGTTTTCTTCCATAAACTCTTGCTTGTCTACCACCTGCAATTCCAAGAAGCGGGTATCGCCCGGTTCATCGATCTGTACCTTACGCATCATCTGACGTACGATGATTTCGAAGTGCTTGTCGTTAATCTTCACACCCTGCAAACGGTATACGTCCTGAACTTCGTTCACGATATATTCCTGTACGGCAGTAGGACCCTTGATAGCCAAGATGTCGGCCGGAGTGATAGCACCGTCGGACAACGGCGTACCTGCACGAACGTAGTCGTTTTCCTGTACAAGGATTTGCTTAGACAAGTTCACCAAGTACTTCTTCACTTCACCGGTCTTCGATGTAACAATGATTTCACGGTTACCGCGCTTGATCTTACCCATAGTAACTTCACCATCGATTTCTGAAACCACTGCCGGGTTAGACGGGTTACGAGCTTCGAACAACTCGGTAACACGCGGAAGACCACCGGTGATGTCACCAGCCTTACCTACAGCACGTGGAATCTTCACGAGGATGTCACCAGCCTTCACGGTCTGACCGTTTTCTACTACTACGTGACCACCTACCGGGAAGTTGTATGTACGGATGAAGCTTCCTTCTTCGGTTGTGATGTGAGCCGATGGAACCTTGGTTCTATCCTTCGATTCGATGATGATGATTTCGCGCAAACCGGTAGCGTCGTCGACATCTGCCTTGTAAGTCACGTTTTCAACCATCGATTCGAACTCAATCTTACCCGCAGCTTCGGTAATGATAACGGCGTTGAACGGGTCCCACTTAGCAATGAGCTTGCCCTTTTCAACCACTTCGCCATCGTTAGCGTAAAGCTTCGCACCGTAAGGTACGTTGTGGGTAGAAAGAACGATACCTGTATTCACATCAACGAAACGGAGTTCGGCCAAACGGCCTACTACTACCTTAGCAGCTTCGCCCATTTCGTCAACGATGTCTACTGTACGGAGTTCTTCGAATTCCAAACGAGCAGCATTCTTGGCTACGATACTTGCGTTGGCAGCAATGTTACCTGCAGTACCACCGGCGTGGAAGGTACGGAGTGTCAACTGAGTACCCGGTTCACCGATAGACTGTGCTGCGATAACACCCACAGCTTCGCCCTTCTGAACCATACGGCTGCTTGCCAAGTTACGGCCATAACACTTCGCACAAACACCCTTCTTCGATTCACAAGTCAATACCGAGCGGATTTCTACGCTTTCGATTGGTGAATCTTCAATTTCCTGTGCGATAGCTTCTGTAATTTCTTCACCACCTGCTACAATGAGCTTGCCTGTAGTAGGGTGAATGATATCGTGTACAGACACACGGCCCAAGATACGTTCGTACAAGGTAGCAATCACATCGTCGTTGTTCTTCAACGCTGTGCAGAGTAAGCCACGCAATGTGCCGCAGTCTTCTTCATTAATAATCACATCGTGCGATACGTCTACAAGACGACGAGTCAAGTAACCGGCATCGGCAGTCTTCAAAGCGGTATCCGCCAAACCCTTACGAGCACCGTGGGTAGAGATAAAGTACTCGAGCACGGACAAACCTTCCTTAAAGTTAGAAAGGATAGGGTTTTCGATAATCTGCGCACCTTCGGCACCTGCCTTCTGAGGCTTAGCCATCAAACCACGCATACCCGACAACTGACGAATCTGTTCCTTAGAACCACGGGCACCAGAGTCAAGCATCATAAATACTGAGTTGAAGCCTTGGTCGTCGTTCTTAATAGTCTTGTAAAGGATATCCGACAAGTCGCTGTTTACGTGTGTCCAAGTGTCGATAACCTGGTTGTAACGTTCGTTGTCGGTGATGAAACCCATGTTATAGTTCATCATGATCTGTTCGATTTCTTCATGACCACGCTTCACGAGTTCTTCCTTTTCCTTCGGGATGATGATATCGCCCAAGTTGAACGACAAACCACCTTCGAACGCCATCTTATAACCCAAGTTCTTGATACCATCCAAGAATTCACAAGCACGTGCCACACCTACAGCCTTGATTACATCGCTGATGATGTCGCGCAAAGACTTCTTAGAAATGATGGTGTTCAAGTAACCAACTTCAGCAGGTACGATTTCGTTCACGATAACACGACCTACCGATGTTTCCTTGATCATCTTGTCGACAATGTTGCCGTTTTCATCCAAGTCCTTAGCAACTACGTTAATGATAGCATGAATGTCTACCTTACCTTCGTTGTAAGCAATCAACGCTTCTTCCGGACCGTAGAATGTCAAGCCTTCACCCTTAGCACCCTTGCGGAGCTTAGTGATGTAGTACAAACCGAGTACCATATCCTGTGCAGGCACAGTAATAGGCGCACCGTTTGCCGGGTTCAAGATATTGTGTGCCTGAAGCATCAACATCTGAGCTTCCAAAATAGCTTCGTTGCTCAAAGGCAAGTGAACCGCCATCTGGTCACCGTCGAAGTCGGCGTTGAACGCTGTACATGCCAACGGGTGCAACTGGATAGCCTTACCTTCAATCATGTGCGGCTGGAATGCCTGGATACCCAAACGGTGAAGTGTCGGCGCACGGTTCAACAATACCGGGTGACCCTTCATTACGTGTTCAAGGATGTCCCAGATGATTGGTTCCTTACGGTCTACAATCTTCTTTGCTGACTTCACAGTCTTTACAATACCGCGTTCAATCAACTTACGGATGATGAACGGCTTGTAAAGTTCGGCAGCCATGAGCTTTGGAATACCGCATTCGCCCATCTTCAATTCAGGACCAACGACGATAACCGAACGTGCAGAGTAGTCAACACGCTTACCCAACAAGTTCTGACGGAAACGACCTTGCTTACCCTTCAAGCTGTCTGACAAAGACTTCAAAGGACGGTTAGCATCAGTCTTCACCGCGCTAGACTTGCGAGAGTTGTCGAACAATGAGTCAACAGCTTCCTGCAACATACGCTTTTCATTACGCAAAATCACTTCTGGAGCCTTGATTTCAATCAAACGCTTCAAACGGTTGTTACGAATGATAACACGACGGTACAAGTCATTCAAGTCGGAAGTTGCGAAACGGCCACCATCCAATGGTACCAACGGACGCAATTCCGGCGGAGTGACAGGGATATTACGCAAAATCATCCATTCAGGCTTGTTGCGTCCGCGTGATGCACGGAACGATTCAACTACCTGGAGGCGCTTCAACGCTTCGTTCTTACGCTGCTGTGAAGAGTCGTTGCTTGCCTTGTGACGCAACTCGTAAGACAATGAGTCCAAATCCAAATTGCACAACAAATCGTAGATGGCTTCTGCACCCATCTTGGCAATGAACTTGTTCGGATCGTTTTCCTCCAAGAACTGGTTTTCTCTTGGGAGCTTTTCCATCAAGTCCAAGTATTCTTCTTCCGAGAGGAGGTCGTACTTGCTTACGCCTTCTTCTTCGGCAGCACCCGGCTGGATGACAACATAACGTTCATAATAAATGATAGCATCGAGCTTCTTTGTTGGCAAGCCCAACAAATAGCCGATCTTGTTTGGCAATGAACGGAAGTACCAGATGTGAGCTACAGGCACTACCAACTGGATGTGACCTGTACGTTCGCGACGAACCTTCTTTTCTGTTACTTCCACACCGCAACGGTCGCAGACAATGCCTTTGTAGCGAATACGCTTGTACTTGCCACAATGACATTCATAGTCCTTCACCGGTCCGAAGATACGTTCGCAGAACAAACCGTCGCGTTCCGGCTTGTAGGTACGGTAGTTGATGGTTTCAGGCTTCAACACCTCACCTGACGAACTCTCCAGGATTTCTTCCGGAGAAGCCAATCCGATAGAGATCTTCGAGAAATTACTCTTTATCTTTGTTTCTTTTCTAAAAGCCATACTTTCTTATTTATATTGTAAAGAGTTATATTTTATTATTCAAGGTTTACGCTCAAGCCCAAGCCTCTCAATTCATGCAACAATACATTCAAAGATTCTGGGATGCCCGGTGTAGGCATTGCTTCACCCTTAACAATAGCTTCGTAAGCCTTTGAACGTCCTACAACGTCGTCAGACTTGATAGTCAGGATTTCCTGAAGGATGTGTGCTGCGCCGAATGCTTCGAGCGCCCAAACTTCCATTTCCCCGAAACGCTGACCACCGAACTGTGCCTTACCCCCCAAAGGTTGCTGAGTAATCAATGAGTACGGACCGATAGAACGTGCGTGCATCTTGTCTTCAACCATGTGGCCGAGCTTCAACATGTAAGTAACACCTACTGTAGCCGGCTGGTCGAACTGTTCACCAGTACCACCGTCGTACAAATATGTCTTACAGTAGCGTGGCAAACCTGCCTTGTCTGTCCATTCGTTCAAATCGTCCAAAGAAGCACCGTCGAAAATTGGGGTAGCAAACTTCACGCCCAATTGCTTGCCGGCACGTCCCAACACAGCTTCGAAAATCTGACCGATGTTCATACGAGAAGGCACACCCAACGGATTCAATACGATATCTACCGGAGTACCGTCTGCCAAGAACGGCATATCTTCCTGACGGACTACGCGGGATACGATACCCTTGTTACCGTGGCGACCTGCCATCTTATCACCAACACCAATCTTACGTTTCTTAGCAATATAAACTTTAGCCATCTGGATGATACCTGAAGGAAGTTCGTCACCGATAGTGAGAGCGAATTTCTTACGCTTCAGTTCTGCATCCATTTCCTTATATTTCTTCAAGTAGTTCATCACCAAGTCACGAATCATACCATTGATACGTTCGTCAGTAGTCCACTTGCTCAACTGGATAATGGTGTAATCCAATGTTTCCAAATCGCGCTTCATGAACTTAGCACCCTTGGCAATCACTTCTGTGCCCAAATAGTCCTTAACACCCTGTGAAACCTTGTCGTTAGTCAATACCAACAACTTTTCTACCATGATGTCCTTCAATTGAGCAGCCTTTTCTTCGAACGCTTCATTCATCTTAGGCAACAATTGCTTGTCGGCGTTCTTTTCGCTACGAGTCTTGATAACGCGAGAGAACAACTTCTTGTCGATAACGACACCTCTCAACGATGGAGAAGCCTTCAAAGAAGCATCCTTCACATCACCAGCCTTGTCACCGAAGATAGCACGGAGCAACTTTTCTTCTGGAGAAGGATCTGATTCACCCTTCGGTGTAATCTTACCGATCAAGATATCACCCGGTTCGATGCGAGCACCGATACGAACAATACCATTGTCGTCCAAATCCTTAGTAGCTTCTTCGCTTACGTTCGGAATATCGGAAGTCAATTCTTCCATACCGCGCTTGGTTTCGCGCACTTCGAGAATATATTCGTCTACGTGTACAGAAGTCAAGATGTCTTCACGTACTACGCGTTCGTTCAATACAATAGCATCCTCATAGTTGTAACCCTTCCAAGGCATGTATGCTACCAAGAGGTTCTTACCCAATGCCAATTCACCGTTTTCAGTAGAATAACCTTGAGTCAAGATATCGCCCTTCTTCACACGCTGACCCTTGTCGCAGATTGGACGGAGGTCGATAGTAGTGCTTTGGTTGGTCTTGCGGAACTTCGGAATTCGGTATTCCTTCAAAGCTGGTTCGAAGCTTACGAATTCTTCATCAGCTGTTCTGTCGTACAACACGCGGATAGTAGTAGCATCAACATAGTCGATAACACCATCGCCTTCAGCTGCAATCTGAGTACGAGAGTCTTCTACCAACTGCTTTTCGATACCTGTACCAACAATCGGAGCTTCAGTACGCAACAATGGAACTGCCTGGCGCATCATGTTAGATCCCATCAACGCACGGTTAGCATCGTCGTGTTCCAAGAACGGAATCAAAGAAGCTGCGATAGATGCAATCTGCTGAGGAGATACGTCCATGAGTTCTACCTGATCCGGAGTAACTACCGGATAGTCGGCATCACGACGTGCCTTAACCTTCGGACGGATAAATGTACCATCTGCATTCAACGGTGCATTACCCTGTGCAATGATCTTATCTTCTTCTTCTTCAGCTGTCAAGTATTCGATGCCTTCCGGAGTAATGTCTACCTTAGCGTTAGCTACCTTGCGGTATGGAGTAGAGATGAAACCGAGTTCGTTGATCTTTGCATATACACACAAAGAAGAAATCAAACCGATGTTCGGACCTTCCGGAGTTTCAATCGGACACAAACGGCCGTAGTGAGTATAGTGTACGTCTCGCACTTCGAAACCTGCACGTTCACGAGACAAACCACCAGGACCGAGGGCAGACAAACGACGCTTGTGAGTGATTTCGGCCAACGGGTTAGTCTGGTCCATGAACTGTGACAAAGCGTTAGTACCGAAGAATGAGTTGATAACCGAAGAAATAGTCTTCGCATTGATCAAATCGATCGGAGTAAACACTTCGTTATCGCGTACGTTCATGCGTTCGCGGATGGTACGTGACATACGAGCCAAACCGATAGCAAACTGGTTAGACAACTGTTCGCCTACGGTACGTACACGACGGTTACTCAAGTGGTCGATATCATCCACATCTGCCTTCGAGTTAATCAACTCAATGAGGTACTTGATGATTTCGATAATGTCTTGCTTAGTCAATACCTTAACATCCATGTCAGTCGTCAAGCCCAACTTCTTGTTGATTCTGTAACGGCCCACTTCGCCAAGGTCATATCTTTTTTCAGAGAAGAACAAGTTATTGATAACTTCGCGAGCACTTGCATCATCAGCAGGGTCTGCATTACGCAACTGGCGATAAATGTAGAGCACCGCTTCCTTTTCAGAGTTACTCGGGTCTTTCTGAAGTGTATTAAAGATGATAGAAAAATCAGAAGAATTTGCTTGTTCATTATGAACGAGGATATTCTGTACACCTGATTCGATGATTTCATCTACATGTTCCGGTTCGATTACTGTTTCACGATCGATAATCACTTCGTGACGTTCGATTGATACAACTTCACCGGTATCTTCGTCCACAAAATCTTCTGTCCATGCCTTCAAAACACGCGCAGCCAATTTTCTACCAACGACTTTCTTCAAGTTAGCCTTGTTTACTTTTACTTCTTCGGCCAAGTTGAAGATTTCAAGGATATCCTTATCATTTTCAAAACCTACAGCTCTCAAAAGAGTAGTTACAGGTAATTTCTTCTTACGGTCGATATATGCATACATCACGTTGTTGATGTCGGTTGCAAATTCGATCCATGAGCCCTTGAACGGGATGATACGAGCAGAATAAAGTTTAGTACCATTAGCATGTACACTCTGACCGAAGAACACACCTGGAGAACGGTGCAACTGAGAAACGATAACACGCTCAGCACCATTGATAACGAAAGTACCCTTCGGAGTCATGTAAGGGATAGGACCCAAATAAACGTCCTGAATAACGGTATCGAAATCTTCGTGATCAGGGTCTGTACAATAAAGCTTCAACTTAGCTTTCAATGGTACACTGTAAGTCAAACCACGTTCAATACAGTCTTCGATAGTATATTGAGACGGGTCGATGTAGTAGTCCAAAAATTCGAGAACGAAATTGTTGCGGGTATCTGCGATTGGGAAGTTCTCTGCAAACACCTTGTACAAGCCATCATTCTTACGGAATTCTGGTGGGGTATCCAATTGGAGAAAGTCCTGGAATGACTTCAATTGCACTTCCAAGAAATCCGGATACTGCATCGGATTCTTGATGGAAGCAAAATTAATTCTTTGATTTTCAGTATTTGAAGACATCTGATATATATTTAATGTATCTTAATATGAATAAGACGCAAAAAGGTTAAGAGTCCTCCAATGAGGACTCCTAACCGAATTTCCTGTAAACAGGCGTGTATTACTTAAGTTCAACTTCAGCGCCAGCTTCTTCGAGAACCTTCTTCAAAGATTCTGCTTCGTCCTTAGCCAAGCCTTCCTTAACTACGCTAGGAGCACCGTCTACCATGTCCTTAGCTTCCTTCAAGCCAAGACCACATGCTTCCTTAACTGCCTTAACTACTTGCAACTTAGCTGCACCTGCGCTCTTCAAAACTACATCGAAAGATGTCTTTTCTTCAGCAGCTGGAGCACCAGCAGCAGGACCAGCAGCAACTGCTACAGCTGCAGCAGCTGGTTCGATACCGTATTCTTCTTTAAGGATTGTTGCAAGTTCATTAACTTCCTTTACTGTCAAGTTAACTAATTGTTCTGCAAAAGCT
>JAFYWH010000058.1 GCA_017558175.1 Bacteroidaceae bacterium | reverse complement strand
GTCTATGGCCTGGTAAGCATCATCTTCTTTTTAATCATCTTGGTATTAGGCCTGGCATACGCTTGGCGGAAAGGAGCACTTGAATGGAAATAAAGAAACCTACCATAAAGTCTATTCCGTATGAGGAATTCAAGAACAATGAATACCTGGAAGACATGGTCAAGCAACTCAATGAAAACGGTGCCAACGTTTGGATGGGATGCATGGACGACCTTATCAACTGGGGACGAAGCAACTCTCTTTGGCCGCTTACCTTTGCGACCAGCTGTTGCGGTATCGAGTTCATGGCAGTGGGCGCTGCCCGGTATGATTTTGCCCGCTTCGGGTTTGAAGTAGCCCGAGCCAGTCCGCGCCAGGCCGACATGATTATGGTGGCAGGTACCATTACCCACAAGATGGCTCCGGTGTTGAAACGTCTCTACGACCAGATGGCCGACCCGAAATATGTAATCGCCGTAGGCGGATGTGCCATCAGCGGTGGTCCGTTCAAGAAATCGTATCACGTATTGAATGGTGTGGACAAGATTCTTCCGGTGGATGTATACATTCCAGGATGTCCTCCTCGTCCGGAAGCCTTGCTTTATGGCATGATGCAGTTACAACGAAAAGTGAAATTAGAAAAGTTCTTTGGTGGCGTAAACCGCAAGGAAGAAAAGAAATAAATATGATAACAATAGAACCTGAAAAGATACATAAAGCCTTATCGGACCTTCGTGCTGAGGGCTACGATTTCCTGCGTTCACTCACTGGTATGGATTGGGGTGAAGAAGGTTTGGGCGTTGTCTATCATTTGGAAAAGACAACTACCGGCGAGAACAAGGTAATCAAGACCATTACCGCCAACCGGGAAAATCCGGAACTTCCTTCGGTTTGCGACCTTTGGAAAGCAGCCGAATTCAACGAACGTGAAGCATACGACTTCTTCGGTATCCACTTCATCGGACATCCGGACATGCGTCGACTCTATTTGCGTGAAGACTGGGTAGGACACCCGTTCCGCAAGGATTACGATGACAGCCTCAACCCGCTCCGTATGACCAACGAAGAACCGGACGATGTGACTCACCACTATGAAGAATTGCCTGACGGTAGTGTCATCGAGAAGCGTGATGTGCTTTTTGACGAAGACGAATACATTATTAATATTGGTCCTCAGCACCCGGCTACCCATGGTGTCCTCCGTTTCCGTGTTTCTCTCGAAGGGGAAATCATCAAGAAGTTGGACGTACACTGTGGTTACATCCATCGTGGGGTGGAAAAGATGTGCGAAAGCCTCACTTATCCACAGACATTGGCTTTGACCGACCGTTTAGACTATTTGGGCGCGCACCAAAACCGTCATGCACTCTGTATGTGTATTGAAAAGGCCATGGGCATTGAAGTGAGCGACCGCGTGCAGTATATCCGTACCATCATGGATGAGTTGCAACGTATCGACTCTCACTTGTTGTTCTTCTCTTGTCTCTGCATGGACTTGGGAGCCTTGACTGCCTTCTTCTACGGTTTCCGCGACCGCGAAAAGATTCTTGATATCTTCGAAGCAACTACCGGAGGACGTTTGATTCAGAATTACAACACCATTGGTGGTGTACAATACGACATCGCACCCGATTTCGTACAAAAGGTAAAGGAATTCATCGCTTATCTCCGTCCGATGTTGAAGGAATACCACGAAGTGTTCACCGGCAATGTCATTGCACACGGCCGTTTGGATGGTGTAGGTATCCTAAGCCGTGAAGACGCCATCTCATTCGGAGCTACCGGAGGTACGGGACGTGCCAGCGGTTGGGCATGCGACGTTCGAAAGCGCCATCCGTATGCCATGTATGGCAAGGTAGATTTCAAGGAAATCGTCCGTACCGAAGGCGACTGCTTTGCTCGCTATATGGTCCGCATGGAAGAAATTCTGGAAAGTATGCACATCATCGAACAATTGATAGACAATATTCCGGAAGGTCCGTTCCAAGAAAAGACCAAGGCCATCATCAAGGTACCCGAAGGCAGTTATTATGCAGCCGTAGAAGGTAGCCGTGGCGAGTTCGGTGTATTCTTGGAAAGCCGTGGCGACAAGCACCCATACCGCTTGAAGTTCCGTTCAACCGGTCTTCCACTCGTTTCCATCATGGAAACCGTGTGCCGAGGTGCAAAGATTGCCGACTTGATTGCGATTGGTGGTACCGTAGACTATGTAGTACCTGATATTGACAGATAAGTAAATGAAGAATGAAGAATCGTCGCTTCGCGACAAAATGAAGAATGGCATCCGAATGGAAATTCTTCATTCTTCATTCATAATTCTTAATTTATAAAAACTATGTTTGATTTTAGTATAGTAACCCAATGGATACACAGCTTGCTCACCTCTTTCCTACCGGAAGAAGTAGCCGTATTCATTGAATGTCTGGCTATCGGTGTCTGCATTCTTTTGGCATACGCCATCATTGCCATCATTATGATCTTTATGGAGCGTAAGGTCTGTGCTGCCTTCCAGTGCCGTCTCGGACCGATGCGTGTCGGACCTTGGGGAACCATCCAGGTATTTGCCGATGTATTCAAGATGTTGATTAAGGAAATCATCGCCATCCGTCACTCGGACAAGTTCCTGTACAACTTGGCTCCTTATATTGTGATTCTTGCTTCCATCATGGCTTTCAGCTGTTTGCCATTCAGCAAGGGAATGGAAGTGCTCGACTTCAACGTAGGTATCTTCTTCCTTACCGCAGCTTCCAGTATCGGTGTAGTAGGTATCTTGTTGGCCGGTTGGAGTTCCAACAACAAGTACTCCTTGATTGGTGCCATGCGAAGTGGTGCCCAGATGATTAGTTATGAGCTTTCTATGGGTTTGAGCCTCTTGACTATCATTGTCTTGACCGACACCATGCAATTGTCTGAAATCGTGGAACGACAAGCAGACGGTTGGTTTATCTTCAAGGGACATATCCCTGCTTTCATTGCTTTCGTCATCTACCTGATTGCCGGTAATGCGGAAGTGAACCGCGGTCCATTCGACTTGCCGGAAGCGGAAAGTGAGTTGACAGCCGGATATCACACCGAATATTCGGGTATGCATTTCGGTTTGTTCTATGTAGCCGAATTCGTGAACCTCTTCATCATTGCCGGTGTAGCTGCTACCATCTTCTTGGGCGGTTGGATGCCATTGCACATCAACGGTTTGGATGGTTTCAATACCGTTATGGACTACATCCCGGGCTTCGTATGGTTCTTCGGAAAGGCCTTCTTCGTAGTTTGGATTCTGATGTGGTTCAAGTGGACATTCCCACGTTTACGTATCGACCAAATCCTGACCTTGGAATGGAAATACCTTGTTCCGATAGGTTTGCTCAACTTGTTGTTGATGGTAATTATTGTAGTATTTGACTTACACTTTTAATCTATGAAAGAAAAACGATCATACTTGGGAGGCTTGATGCATGGCATCGGCACCCTACTGACAGGGATGAAAATCACCGGTCGTGAATTCTTCACGAAGAAAGTGACCGAACAATATCCGGAAAACCGTGACACCTTGGAAATCTCTCCTCGCTTCCGTGGCCGATTGACCATGCCGACCGATGCAGAGGGCAACAACAAGTGTATCGCTTGCGGATTGTGCCAAATGGCTTGTCCGAACGACACCATCCACATTACCAGCGAGAGTGTGCTCAACGAGGAAACCGGCAAGAAAAAGAAAGTATTGGTGAAGTATGAATACGACCTCGGTGCCTGCATGTTCTGCCAATTGTGCGTGAATGCCTGTGCACATGGTGCCATCGAATTCACAACCGAATTCGAGAATGCCGTATTCGACCGTAGCACACTGGTCATGAATTTGAATGAAGAATTAAGAATGAAGAATTAAGAATTTTAAGAATGAAGGAGATTCTTCATTTCCTGAGCGAAGCGAAGTATTCTTCATTCATCATTAAAATCGTTATTATGACACTGAATTTAATTGTTTTCATTGTGCTGGCTCTGTTCATCGGTGTATGTTCAGTATTGGCAGTAACCACCGGACGTATCTTGCGTGCGGCCACTTACCTGCTTTTCGTACTGTTCGGCACAGCCGGCATCTACTTCCAATTGAACTATTCCTTCTTGGGAGCCGTACAATTGCTGATTTATGCCGGTGGTATTACCGTGCTCTATGTGTTCAGTATCTTGTTGACTTCCAGCCAAGGCGACAAGGCCGAACCGCTGAAGAGCAAGAAGATGATTGCCGGTTTGGCATCTACATTGGCCGGTTTGGGCATCTGCTTGTTCGTCATGCTGAAGCACAAGTACCTTCCTTCTAAATTCGTAGAAGGTGAATTGGACGTACGCACCATCGGACACACCCTGATGGGCATGGACAAATATCAATATGTATTGCCTTTCGAAGTCATCAGTATCCTGCTGTTGGCTTGTATCGTGGGCGGAATAATGATTGCACGTAAAAGATAAGAAACTATGGTACAAATGGAATTATATCTGGTGGTTTCCACCTTCATGATGTTCGTAGGCATCTACGGATTCTTTACCCGACGTAACTTGTTGGCCATGCTTATCAGCGTGGAACTGATTCTGAACTCGGTAGACATCAACTTTGCCGTATTCAACCGCTTCCTGTTCCCGGGACAGCTCGAAGGCTTCTTCTTTGCCTTGTTTGCCATCGGGGTGAGTGCGGCCGAAACTGCGGTAGCAATTGCAATTATCATCAACATCTACCGAAATATACGCAATATCCAAGTCAAGAACCTCAATGAAATGAAGCATTAATTATGGAATATACTATATTTATCCTTCTATTGCCATTCCTGAGCTTCCTGACTCTGGGTTTGGCAGGTATGCGCATGAAGCACCAAGTGGCCGGTGCCATCGGTACCGCTTCGTTGTTGGGAGTAACCGTGCTTTCTTACTTGACAGCATTCAATTACTTCACAGCCGGACGTACAGCCGAAGGCATTTACCCTACCCTCATGCCGTACAACTTCGAATGGTTGCCATTCACCAACGACCTGAGCATCAATATGGGCATCTTACTCGACCCTATTTCGGTGATGATGCTCGTTGTCATCTCTACCATTAGTTTGATGGTACACATCTATTCATTCGGCTACATGAAGGGTGAGCGCGGTTTCCAACGCTACTACGCTTATCTTTCGCTCTTTACCATGTCCATGCTAGGCTTGGTAGTAGCCACCAACATCTTCCAGATGTACATCTTCTGGGAATTGGTGGGTGTCAGCTCTTACTTGCTCATCGGCTTCTATTATACGAAGAAAGAAGCAGTTGCAGCCAGCAAGAAAGCGTTTATCGTGACTCGTTTTGCCGATTTGGGCTTCCTCATCGGTATCCTGATTTATGGTTACTATGCCGAAACGTTCTCGTTCACTCCAACTATCGGTGCTTTGGCTGCTGCCGGTGCAATGATACCGCTTGCCTTGGGCTTGATGTTTATGGGTGGTGCCGGTAAGAGTGCCATGTTCCCATTGCACATCTGGTTGCCGGATGCCATGGAAGGTCCTACTCCTGTATCAGCATTGATTCACGCAGCTACCATGGTGGTTGCCGGTGTTTATTTGGTGGCAAGAATGTTCCCGTTGTTCATTGGCTATGCTCCGGAAGTGTTGCCTTGGATTGCCTACATCGGTGCTTTCACAGCATTCTATGCTGCCAGCGTGGCTTGCGTACAGAGCGACATCAAGCGTGTGTTGGCTTTCTCTACCATCTCACAAATCGGCTTCATGATTGTAGCTTTGGGTGTTTGTACATCAAGCGACCCACACCACGGCGGTTTGGGCTATATGTCGAGTATGTTCCACTTGTTCACTCACGCCATGTTCAAGGCCTTGTTGTTCCTCGGTGCAGGTAGCATCATCCACGCCGTACACAGCAATGAGATGAGCGCTATGGGTGGACTCCGCAAATATATGCCGATTACGCACATCACCTTCCTGATTGCTTGTTTGGCCATTGCAGGTATCTGGCCGTTCGCCGGATTCTTCTCGAAGGACGAAATCCTGACAGCCTGCTTCCAATTCAGTCCTGTAATGGGTTGGATCATGACAGGTATCGCTGCCATGACTGCCTTCTACATGTTCCGCCTCTACTTCGGAATTTTCTGGGGCAAGGAAAACAAGGAACTCCATGCACACCACACTCCGCATGAATCGCCTTTGGCCATGACATTCCCATTGATTTTCTTGGCTGTAGTGACTTGTGTATCCGGCTTTATTCCTTTCGGAGAGTTTGTGAGCAGCAACGGTCAGGCTTACCACATCCACTTGGATATGCAGGTAGCTACCACCAGCATTGTGATTGCTATCCTTTCCATTGGCTTGGCCACTTGGATGTATATGCGTCCACAACAACCGGTGGCTGACATGTTGGAAAAGAAGTTCAAGCGCTTGCATACCGCAGCCTACCGTCGTTTCTACATGGACGAAGCGTGGTTGTTCGTGACCAAGAAAGTGATTTTCCGCTGTATCAGCACTCCATTGGCTTGGTGGGACCGTCATGTCATCGACCAATTCTTCAACTTCACTGCTTGGGGTGCCCACGCAGCTGCTGAAGAAACACAAGACATGCAAAGTGGTAATGTACAACAATATGCCATCTGGTTCTTGGCCGGTGCCATTGCGTTGACCATTCTATTATTGATCTAATAAAGAGGAAGCATTATGAATATACTTAGTTTTTTCGTTATCATACCTTTGTTGATGCTGGGTGCGCTTTGGGCTGCACGCAACATTAACCAAGTGCGTGGTGTCATGGTAGTAGGCTCATCGGTTTTGTTGGCCTTGTCTATCTATCTCACCATCGATTATTTAGCTTTGCGTGAAGCCGGCCATACAGCCGAAATGCTTTATACCGCTTCTACTCCATGGTACGAACCGTTGAACATCTGCTACTCGGTGGGTGTCGATGGTATCTCCGTAGCCATGCTTTTGCTTAGCTCCATCATCGTGTTTACCGGAACATTTGCTTCCTGGCAATTGAAGCCGATGACCAAGGAATACTTCCTCTGGTTCACCTTGTTGAGTGCCGGTGTGTTCGGTTTCTTCATTTCAACAGACTTGTTCACCATGTTCATGTTCTACGAAGTGGCCTTGATTCCGATGTACTTGCTGATTGGTGTATGGGGAAGCGGACAGAAGGAATATGCAGCCATGAAGCTTACCTTGATGCTCATGGGTGGTTCTGCCTTCCTGTTGATTGGTATCTTGGGAATCTTCTACGGTGCCGGTGGCGATACCATGAACTTGCTTGAAATCGCTCAGCGTCACATCCCGACCGAGATGCAGGAACTTTTCTTCCCGCTCATCTTCTTGGGATTCGGTGTATTGGGTGCCTTGTTCCCATTCCACACTTGGAGCCCGGACGGTCACGCCTCTGCACCAACAGCTGTATCCATGCTTCATGCCGGTGTATTGATGAAGCTCGGCGGTTATGGCTGTTTCCGTGTGGCTATGTACCTCATGCCAGAAGGTGCTGAAATGTGGGGTAACTTCTTCTTGGTATTGACTACTATCTCGGTGGTATATGGTGCCTTCAGTGCCGTGGTACAGACCGACTTGAAGTATATCAATGCCTATTCTTCGGTATCTCACTGCGGTTTGGTACTCTTTGCCTTGCTGATGATGACCCGTACTTCTTGTACCGGTGCCATCCTTCAGATGCTTTCTCACGGTTTGATGACTGCTTTGTTCTTCGCCCTCATCGGTATGATTTATGGCCGTACCCATACCCGCGACATCAGCTACATGGGAGGCTTGATGAAGATTATGCCTTTCTTGGCCGTAGGCTATGTCATTGCCGGTTTGGCAAACCTTGGTTTGCCGGGCTTGAGTGGCTTCGTGGCCGAAATGACCGTATTTGTCGGTTCGTTCCAGAACGATGATACCTTCCATCGCGTATGTACCATTGTGGCTACTACCAGTATCGTGATTACTGCTGTCTATATCCTTCGTACCGTGGGTAAGATTCTGTATGGCAACGTGCAGAACCCTGAACATTTGAAGTTGACCGATG
>JAFYWH010000057.1 GCA_017558175.1 Bacteroidaceae bacterium | reverse complement strand
TTTTGATGCTTTTCCAATCACAATAGCCCTTTTCTACTGCATCGTTCAATGCTGCATCGAGGCCCTTCTTATTAATAACACGCAAGCCGTTAGCACAGATGTTCAGGCTAATCCAGCAATCTTGTTCTACATAGTAGAACTTCTTTGTAAACAAGTTCACATCAAAAGTTCTCTTGGTTCTTCTCTTAGAGTGTGAAACGTTGTTGCCAATCATGGCTTTCTTTCCGGTAATTTGACAAATTTTCGACATTGCTATCTAATTTTTATAGTTCCTATTCAGTAACGTATTTCAAACGGAGTGCAAAATAACTACTTTTATTTTTAATATACAAGAAAAATAGCAAATAATTGCTCTTTATTGCTCATTTTCTTGGTTTTGGATCAATTTTAAGAGTAATTTAAGCGCATTTAGCGTTGCACTTTCGATGTTTTTGTTGCGACCTTCGTCTCCAGTTGCCTTCATTGTAATGACTCTATCTCTCTTGGCTGCAGCTATCCAAACGGTGCCTACCGGCTTGTCTGGAGTACCTCCTGTAGGGCCTGCAATACCCGATGTTGCAACTGCGCAATCGGAATTCATCGATTTCATCGCACCTTTCGCCATTTCGATTACGGCTTCTTCGCTCACGGCTCCTTTTGTAGCAAGAGTTTCCGGATTGACATTCAGTAAATTGATCTTAACTTCATCAGCATAGGCCACGATGCCACCTTTATAGAAATGCGAGCTTCCTGGGATGGCTGTAATGACTGATGCGATGCTTCCGGCAGTACAACTTTCTGCGGTTGCAAGGGTCAAACCTTCCTTCCAAAACTTGTCGCTGAGTTCTTTGCTTAAAAATTTATTCTGTAATGACATATCATTAATGTATTAAATGGTTACTCTTGAATAGGCCGGTTTATCGATGCTGCAGAAGTCCTGATCCTGGAACTTGTAGTATCCTGTAATGGCAATCATGGCTGCATTGTCGGTAGTAAAGCTGAACTTCGGGATGAATATGTTCCATCCGAAACGCTTGGCATGGTCATGGAAAGCATTGCGCAAGCCTGTATTGGCTGACACACCGCCTGCTACGGCCACATCCTTAATCTTAAGTGCCTTGGAGGCCTTGCGGAGCTTATCCATCAAGATGTCGACTACAGTAGCTTCGAGTGATGCTGCCAAGTCTTCCTTGTGGTGTTCGATAAAGTCCGGATCTTCCTTCAACCAATCGCGCAAAGAATAGAGGAAAGAAGTCTTCAATCCGCTGAAGCTATAATTGTATTCAGGAATATGCGGTTTGCTGAACGTAAAGGCTTTCGGATTGCCTTGACGAGCCAATCGGTCGATAATCGGACCTCCCGGATAGCCGAATCCCATCACTTTCGAGCATTTGTCGATAGCTTCGCCGGCTGCATCGTCGATGGTCTGACCGATAACTTCCATGTCGTTATAAGCCTTGACAAGGATGATTTGCGAGTTCCCTCCAGATACCAAAAGGCAGAGGAATGGGAATTTAGGCTGGTTGGCATCTTCTTCCGATTCTTTAACGAAATGAGCTAACACGTGGGCTTGCAAGTGGTTAACATCAATCATCGGGATGTTGAGCGAACGGGCAAGTCCTTTGGCGAACGATACACCTACCAAAAGAGACCCCATCAAGCCTGGACCACGGGTAAAGGCGATGGCGCTGAGTTGTTCCTTTTCCACGCCTGCTCTCTTCAAAGCTTCGTGTACTACAGGAACGATATTTTGCTGATGGGCACGCGATGCCAATTCGGGCACTACTCCACCATATGATTCGTGTACAGCTTGGCTTGCCACGACATTCGAGAGCAATACTCCGTTGCGGATTACAGCTGCCGATGTATCATCGCAAGACGATTCTATGCCTAATATGATTGTATCCATATTCTTCTTTATACCTTATTATATTATATTATATAGCGATTAATAAGTCAGGATTTCGAGTCCGTTTTCGGTCATCACGAAAGTGTGTTCCCATTGTGCAGATGGAAGTTCGTCTTCGGTTACTACGGTCCAGTCATCTTCCTCGTCCACAAACACTTCATGAGTACCCATGTTTACCATTGGTTCGATGGTGAAGACCATGCCCGGTACGAGCAACATGCCTGTTCCCTTCTTGCCGAAGTGTTCTACATCTGGCTCTTCGTGGAATTCCACACCTACACCATGTCCGCACAAATCTCTCACGATTGAGAATCCGTTCTTCTTGGCGTGCTTTTCTACGGCATTACCGATGTCACCTACGAATCCGAATGGCTTGGCTGCTGCCATACCTATTTCCAAACATTCCTTAGCCACATCCACGAGTTTTTTCTTTTCCGGCGATGTTTCACCGATGATGAACATACGTGATGCGTCGGCATAGTATCCGTTCAAGATAGTAGTGCAATCCACATTGATGATATCGCCTTCTTCCAATACTTCGTATTCGCTTGGGATACCGTGGCATACCACTTCGTTTACCGAAGTACAACAGCTCTTTGGGAAACCTTCGTAACCCAAGCAAGCCGGGATGGCTCCGTGATCGCGAGTATATTCGTATACCAACTTGTCGATGGCGAGAGTGCTCATTCCGGCACGGATTTCTTTTGCCACGAGATCGAGCACGCCAGTATTGATAATACCGCTCTTGCGGATACCTTCTATCTGCTCAGGGGTCTTGATCAAGCTGCGTTGAGGCACCAAGTGACCCTTCGCTTGAAATTCAAGGACTTTCTTATCTAATTCGGTAGGTTCCACGCCTTTGGGAACTCTCCAGTTGATTTTTGTTCTTTTCATGCTTTTAGCCATTTCGCTTAAACAATTGACAAAGTTAGTGGAAATATTTGTATTTGTGTGATTTTATGGGGATAAAAACACGCTTATTCTTAAACAATCGTAGCCGATACTTGTTCTAATTCCATTCTATAATTAAAAATCAGTGTATATGGACAAGCATCAGATAGGATTGAATGCCGGTGTAGTGTGGCATTTATTGAACAACAACAACCGTTGGACATATTGTGACTTGAAAAAGGCTTCGGGCCTTTCCGACAGGGATTTGAATGCCGCTATCGGATGGTTGGCCCGGGAAGACAAGATTGATTTCGATACCGAGGAGGGAAAAGACGGATGTTTCTTCTTGAGTGTGAACATCTTCATCGGATGAGTTCCCCTACTCTTGGTCGTCTTGCCAATCGTCCATGCTCAGCATCCGTTGGCTCTCTTCGGAAGGAAGAGCTTCCACTTGACGGAGTTTGCGTTCGATGGCTCGGGTGCGTTTGCCCATCACCTCTTCCAGATGGTCGCCGGCGCTTTGTAGGTTTTTCTGAACCTTTTCAAGCATACCGCCGAACTTGCTGAATTCGGTCTTGACGGCTCCCAATACGCTCCACACTTCGCCGGTGCGTTTCTGGATAGCCAAGGTGCGGAAACCCATTTGGAGGCTATTGAGGATGGCTCCCAAGGTGGTAGGACCTGTCACGACTATCTTGAAATCCTTCTGAAGGGTTTCAACCAAGGCGGTGCGACGGATTACTTCGGCATAGATGTTCTCGAACGGGAGGAACATGATGGCGAAGTCGGTGGTGTATGGAGGTTCGATATATTTGTCGTGGATATCCTTGGCCATACGCTTGATGGTGGTCTCCAGCTGACGCGAAGTGCTCTCTATCAGCGCGGTATCTCCTTCTTCGTAGGCGTCGATGTATTGCTCGTACACATCTTTCGGGAACTTGGCGTCGATAGGTAGATACACCGGTTCCTTGCTTCCGTCCTTACCCGGTAGCTTGATGGCAAACTCCACGAATTCGGTGGCATTCTTGCGGGTCTTCACATTGGCTTCGTATTGTTCGGGGCTGAGCATCTGCTCCAACAAGGCGGCCAATTGCACTTCGCCAAAGGTGCCTCGGGTCTTTACATTGCCTAAAACCTTCTTGAGTCCGCCCACATCTTCGGCCAGGCTCTTCATTTCTCCCAATCCTTTCTGTACGTTTTCCAATTGGGTGCGTACCAATTCAAACGATTGTCCGATGCGCTCGTTCAGCGTCTTCTGAAGCTTTTCCTCTACCATCACACGCATGTCATCCAAGCGTTTCTCGGTCGACTTTACTAAGATGTCTTGCTGGCGATTCATGGTGTCGAACTTCTCGCGTAGCATCTCATTGGTAGTCATGAGGTTGCGGTGAAGCGTATGCTGCATCTGTTGGGTAGAAAGATTCAATGTTTGGTTCAGTTCGGTGCGAAGCTCACGCAAGTTGCGGGCCATTTCTTCGCGGTTTTCCTTCATTTCTTGGCGTATCATCGTTTCCTGTGCTGCCGATTGCTTGCGGTTGTTCTTTAGCAAGATGGCAAGAAGATTGGCAACGAGAAGGATGAGAATAATAATCAGTAAAGTCAGTTCCATATGCTGTAAAGTGGTTTATTTTGAGCAAATATAGTGAAAAATCCTTGATATTGTCTTATCTTTGGGGCGAAATAAACCGATCGCATCTATGAAGTATAAATTATTGGTCTTGGACCTCGACGGTACCTTGACGAACAACAAGAAAGAAATTACGGAGCACACCTTGCGTACATTAATCGACGTTCAGGAACGTGGTGTGAAGATTGTATTGGCTTCGGGCCGTCCCACCTACGGAATTGTTCCCATTGCCGAGAAACTCGAATTGAAGAAATATGGCGGATATATCCTCTCCTACAACGGAGGCGAAATTACCAATTGGCAGACTGGTGAGCTGATGTACGAGAATGTGCTCGATGCCGATGTCTTGCCTTATTTGTATCAGTGTGCCAAGGAAAACAATTTTGCCATTGTAACCTACAAGGATAAATATGTGTTGACCGAGCATCCGGACGATGAGTACGTGTTGAAGGAAGCCATTCTTAACGTAATGGAAACCAAGAAAGTAGACAATTTCCTCGATGCCATCGACTTCCCGGTAGCAAAGTGCTTGATTGTAGGCGAAGCTACCCGCTTGGCTGAGTTGGAAAAGAAGATGTACGAAGCGTTGAAGGACCGCATGGGTGTCTATCGCTCGGAACCATATTTCTTGGAACTTGTACCGAAGGGTATCGACAAGGCTCAGTCGTTGGCGGTATTGTTGGAGAAGATTGGTGCTACCCGTGAGGAAATGATTGCCGTGGGCGATGGTTTCAATGACTTGTCGATGATTAAGTTTGCCGGCTTGGGTGTGGCCATGGCCAATGCTCAGGAAGTGGTTCGCCAATCGGCCGATTACATCACCCTTTCGAACGAAGAAGATGGTGTAGCAGCTGTAGTAGAGAAGTTCATGAAATAAGGGCTCTATACATTGAAAAGAAAACGCTTCGGCGTTTGAGGCAAAACGTCAAGGCGTTTTACTTCAAACGCCGAAGCGTTTTTATTTTATTCCGTTTTCTTTGGTTTGCGGTCGAAGAACGGGTTCTTGCTCGATGCGCTTACGGGGATGGCAAAATCCTTCCAGCATGTTCAGGCGTTGGGCTGCCAAACCTGCCGAGAACATCACGCGAGTGTCTACCCGATGGTCGGCAGCTGTGGAGCAAGCCGAACCGATGGCGATACCTACATCTACACAGTTCAAGGCGCAAGGTACACCTTCGGGGCGTTCGGCGCAAGTGGCAAATCCGCAATGTCCGCAATTCAATCCTTGGGCAAGCTCGTGTGTACCTATTAATATTACACATTCGGTACTCTGGATGTTGTCTGCGTCACGAAGGAAGAACTTGAATCCGTTTTCTTCGCAGATGGCTCTCATCTCTTCCGACAATCGGTGGATGTCTTCATCCGTTACCATCGCTACTTCGATGATGTCCACTCCCTTCGCTTTTGGGGCGGTGCGGGCAGCGGTCATCATTTGTCGGCCAATGCTCAAAACATGCTCGTGGCGCGATTCTCTTTCGCTCTGTATCATAAATTATTTTCTAAGCATAATTGACTTGAATGCCGTAGGATACGGAGTCTCGAATTCCATCAATTCGCGGGTTACCGGATGGTAGAAGCAGAGCTTGAAGGCGTGCAAGGCCATGCGTCCCAATGGGTCGGTTTCGCATCCGTAGCGGGAGTCGCCCAATACCGGGTGACCCAAGTCCGACATGTGTACACGAATCTGGTTCTTGCGTCCTGTTTCCAACTTCAATTCCACCAACGAATAGCCATTGGCGCGCTTGATGGTCTTGTAATGTGTCAAGGCGTACTTGCCTGTGCCATCGTCTACCGGACTTGAAGATACGTAGAGCTTACGGTCTGTCAACCAAGACTCTATGCTACCTGCATCACGTTCCATTTCACCAGTAACAATGGTTACATAACGACGGTCCTTTACGATATCGTGCCAGTTGTCTCGAAGCGTGTTCATGGTCTTCTCGTCCTTGGCATACATCATGAGGCCAGATGTTTCTCTATCCAAGCGATGTACCACGAAAATGCGGTTGTTTCGGTGCGAACGCTTCACATACTCGCTCAAGATATGCTGGGCAGTACGTTCCTTTACATGGTCAGTAGCTACAGAGAGCAATCCCTCCTTCTTTTCTACTACGATGATGTAAGCATCTTCGTACACCAACTTCAGCATCGGGTGCTTGAATTCGTGGTTGTTCTTCGCCTTGCTGATTTGCACCTTCATGCCCGGTTTCAAGGCAAAGTTGTATTGGGTGGTGATGACATTGTCTACCAACACGACGCGGTTGGTAAGCAATGATTTCACCTTGTTACGGCTGATGCCATCCATTTTCTTCATGATGAAGTCCATGAGTTCGGCAGGTTCGGTCACATTCAGGATGGTGTACTTGGCTGCTTTTCTGGCCAATGGACGACCGGTTGTATTTATTCTTCCTCTTGACATAATCGATTATCTTTTTTCCAATAATACCACATTTTCCACATGGTGAGTATGCGGGAACATATCCACCGGCTGAACGGCCATAACCTTGTACTTGGCATCGAGCAACTGGAGGTCGCGTGCCTGAGTAGCCGGGTTACAGCTCACATACACAATGCGTTTTGGTTCTGCAAAGAGAATCACATCAATCACATCGTTGTGCATGCCGGCACGTGGAGGGTCGGTAATGATGACATCCGGACGACCGTGTTCGTTGATGAAGTCCTGAGTCAACATGTCCTTCATGTCGCCAGCATAGAACAATGTGTTGGTGATACCATTGATTGCCGAGTTCACCTTAGCATCTTCGATGGCTTCCGGCACGTATTCAATGCCCACTACCTTCTTGGCCTTGCGAGACACGAAGTTGGCAATCGTACCTGTACCGGTGTAAAGGTCGTATACCAATTCATCGCCTGTCAATCCGGCAAAGTCGCGCGTTACCTTATATAAATTATAGGCCTGTTCAGAGTTGGTTTGGTAGAACGACTTCGGTCCCACCTTGAAGCGGAGGCCTTCCATTTCTTCGAAAATGTGGTCGTTACCCTTGAATACTTCCACATCGAGGTCGTTGATGGTGTCATTGCACTTGTTGTTCACTACATATAATAATGAAGTGATTTGCGGGAATTTTTCAGCCACGTGAGCCAAGAGAGCCTTCGTGTTATCCAAATCTTGGTCGGCCGATACGCGTACTTGCAACAATACCATCAATTCTCCGGTGCTCGATGTACGGATCATCAAGTTACGGAGCAAACCTTCGTGGTTACGGATATTGTAGAAAGCCAAACCATGCTCGTATGCATAGTCGCGGATGGTGTTACGGATCTGATTGCTGATGTCATCCTGCAACCAGCACTTCTCGATGGCCAACACCTTGTCGAATGCTCCCGGAATGTGGAAACCTACGGCATTCATCTGGTCGTACTTCACTTCGGCCTTTACTTCCTCTTCGGTAAGCCAACGCTTGTCCGAGAATGTAAATTCCAACTTGTTACGGTAGAACTGAGTCTTTTCCGAGCCGAGGATAGGCGAAATTTCAGGCAATTCCACCTTGCCGATACGGGTAAGGTTGTCTGTCACCTGCTTCTGCTTGTACTTGATCTGGTCTTCGTACGACAAGCATTGCCATTTGCAACCACCGCACACACCATAGTGCTGGCAGAAAGGCACGGCTCTCTGAGGTGAATACTCGTGGAAGTTCACCGCTACGGCTTCGGCATATTTGTTCTTCTTGCGCTTTACTTGCAAGTCCACTACATCGCCGGGCACTACATAAGGCACGAACACCACCAAATCGTTCACTTTCGCCAAGGCTTTACCTTCGGCAGCTACATCTGTTATTGTTACCTTCTCCAATAAGGGAAGTGCTTTTTTCTTTCTAGACACGTCTTTCTAAAATAAGTTGATTTGGGTACAAAATTAGTAAAAAACTTCGAGTTTAGCCCTATCTTTAGCCATATATTCATAATGTAAAGTTGAAATAAGGGTATTGCAAAGTTTTTTTTCTCAGATTAGTTTGAAAATACATAAAATATAATTAGTTTTGCGTCTAATTATTCGTGAGAGTTAACTTTAATATAATTTAAATCATGGACAAAAAAAGAGTTTATACCTTCGGTAATGGTCTTGCTGAAGGTAAGGCAGAGATGAGAAATCTGCTTGGTGGTAAGGGTGCCAACTTGG
>JAFYWH010000056.1 GCA_017558175.1 Bacteroidaceae bacterium | reverse complement strand
GTACGGGCTGTAAGTCCGGACGGAATCATGTCCCTGCTTGGTGGGAGCGTTAGCTCCTGCCAAGCAGGGACTTTTTATATCCACCTTTCGAACATTAATTTATAACAATTTAAATACTGATAAAGATGAAAAGTAAAGAAAAAGTAATGGAGACTTACGAAGCTCCGCAAGTAGAAGTAATTGAAGTGGAAGTGGAGCAGGGCTTTGCTGTAAGTGGTGAACCAAGCGATTACCAATGGGGTGGTAATTTAAATGGATAAAAGGAGGGCAAGTTATGAAGAAAAGTCTATTTGTATGGGCAGCAGCCTTGATGACATTGGTTGCTTGCAACAATAACGATGAATTGCTGAACAATGAAAATCCTGGTGGTAAAGTGTCCGTAACCGCTACTTTGCCGAGTGGTGCTCCTGATAGCCGTGTGGTTCTGACAGAGGACAATACGGATGCCACAGCACCTGCCATTAAAGTAGCATGGAAAACGGAAGAAAGTTTCTCGGTGATTCGTGGCTCGGAGAACAAAACTTACAGTAAGAATGTAGAAGGCTCTACCTTTACGGGTAATGCACATACTGTTACCGATGGTACTTACTATGCTTTCTATCCTACAACCGAGGCTACTGCAGCCAATGCCATTCCTTACGATCTTTCTCAACAGACAGGAACTTTGGACGAGGCGAAAACCTATATGTATGCCAAGAACGGAACCGACGGAAAGAATTACGAGTTCAATCATCTCACTGCCTTGGTGAAGTTTACTTTGACTTTACCAGATGATGCGAGTGGTGTTACTCCGAGTAAGGTAGTCATTAGTAGCGATAAACTTTTGGCTAAAAGTACGGTGAATTTAACGGGTGAAAATGTTGTTTATTCGACAGCGGATAATACAGCAACTTCCATTACGGTTACTACAACTTCGCTTACTTTCTATGCTTACGTCAACCCGATGACAGCAAGCGGTGAGGACAAGAATAAATTTGTGATTTCTATGGATGGTAATGATGGAAACTATTATAGCGGTACATTGGAAACCTCCGTTTCTATCAATGCTAACTATTTGTACGCCGCTACCGTTTCTATGATAAAGGTAGAGAAGGGCGACTATGCGATGGCAGACGGTTCGTTTATCAAGTACGATGCAGGTGTTACCTTGACCACTGAACAGAAAGCGAATGTGCGGGGTATCGTATTCTGGACAACTGCTGAAACAACAACAGAGGGAAGAACTACTCCTGCCAGTCTTAAGGATGACAAGATAATGCAAGCCGATTTCCCTAATTGTACACATGGTTTGATTGTGTCGCTGAAGCATGTATCGACGGATACACAATGGCAAGATGGATATCATACTGTTAACATAGCTACTTGGCAAAGCAGTAATACGACCTATACTCCGAGTAGCACAGACTACAAGTTAGTTGCTTCCGCTTACGGTGATACCGAACCTATCAATTACATCTTGGGTTATCAGAACACGGAGATATTGAAGGCTTACAATGCACAGTGCGAAGAAGAAAGCAAGATGGTTCCTGTTTCCTTGCTTGACACTTGGAAAGAAACCAATCCTGCTCCGGCGAATACCACCGGTTGGTTTATTCCTTCGGAAAAGGAACTGACCTTGCTTTGTGGTAGGGATGTAGATGATGTGTGGGGTAACAAGCCGGTTGGCACTGATACCAAAACTGTAATGAACACCATACTGGGAAGTTTGGGAACCGATTATGCAGAGACTTTTGCCGATAATTATTATAGGTCTTCGACGGAGTACAGCGATATTCGTGCGTATAACGTGAACTTCAACAACGGCAATGTGGTCGACGACGCTAAGGGTAAGAGCTTTTATGTTCGTGCAGTCTGTGCTTTTTAATTATTAGTCTATCCAAGCAATGTATTCGGACTTTCCGAAGATGTAAAATAATATAGCTTTAAATAACGTAGAAGCGTATTGGAAATTAATCATCCAATACGCTTCTCGTTTCTTAATAATAACCAAAACGCAACTTGCAACCCGCAACCCGCAACTTTCATCGAAAATCACTTTTCGCTTCTATCGGTCAAAAAGAAAGGCTACCCCAATCGGGGTAGCCCTTTTATTTGTCAATTATCATTGACTTCGTCCATTTCTATAATAATGCTGTCTAGAAATTCGTCTGAAACATTTGGCATATCACTTTTGTCATAAATGTAGAGGAATGAAAGACAGGTATCTTCGATGGTTAGTCGGATGATAACACGTCCACCACCACGTTTCCCACAACCTTTTGAAGCAAAACTGATACGTACTTTTCGCATTCCGCCTTGAAGCTCAGAACCTTGCATCGGATTTTCAATGAGCGATGCCATCAAGGTCTTGAAGTCTTCGGGTAAGGAACTATGGCGTTTTTTCAACCGTTTAAATGCCCGTTGGAAGTCCTCCGAGAATTTGATTTCTTTAATCATAGTGAATCAATAAAGTTCATCGCTTCTTCTTTGGTCATTCCTTTGGCCTTTTCACATTCTTTCTTGGCACGAACTACCGACTTTGCTATACGATAGGCGTTTTCCAATTCCATCAGTCTATTCCATCGAGCATTACTCATACGGACAGTGATGTTTCGTGTGTTTCGTTCAATGATGCACATATTTAGTCCTCCTATATTTGATGCTATTACAAATATAATGACTTTCGTTGGATAATGGTTGATAATTTACCAATAAAAAACGATTCTTATACAGAATTGCTGTTTTCATTATCGATTGATAGAAATCATACACTTTTCATAAATCCGAAAACGCAACTTGCAACCCGCAACCCGCAACTTTCATCGAAAATCACTTTTCACTTCTATAGGACAAAGAAAAAGGCTACCCCAATCGGGATAGCCTTCCTTTCTATAATCAAGTATTGAAAAATTAATCTTCCAACATGATTTCCATAATCTGGCAAGCAGCCTTGGCAACTGAAGTACCAGGACCAAAGATAGCTACTACACCAGCTTGGTACAAGTAATCGTAGTCTTGCATTGGGATTACACCACCGGCAAATACGAGGATGTCTTCGCGGCCAAGCTTCTTCAAT
>JAFYWH010000055.1 GCA_017558175.1 Bacteroidaceae bacterium | reverse complement strand
AGTATTATTTGTTGAATGATGTCAACAAAAGCAGTACGATGTCAACTTTCCTAGGTTGAATGTAAACTCCGTTAGGGAGATGTAAACATTCTCAGGGACGTGTAAAGTTTTTCAGTTATACTTGTCAATTTATTCAGTATGCCTAATTACAAAATAGGCTAATCAGTGTAAACCCTATTCAGGAAAAGACATCCGATTTCCATCCTCAATACTCAGTCCTCAGTCCGATTTCTGAGGACTATGTGGTGCGGGAAATCCCCTTATGTATATAATATTATTTAAATATTATATACATAAGAATTTCTTTCCACCTCTCCATGCTCTTTCATTTGGACTGAGGACTGAGGATTTGAGGATTCGGCCTCGGAAAACTTTCTCATTTTCCCCGAAAATTTCCAAACCTCTGCCTTATTTTTGCACACCTTTTCTTTACCTTTGCCCCATGAATCACAAATAGAGGGCTTATGGCAACGAATCTTTTGAACAAATATGTGTGGCTGGTGGAAACCATCTACAAGGCCAAGCGCATCAATTACGGGGAACTGAACAAAAAGTGGCTGGAATGCGAGCTGAGCGATGGGGTGGATCTGCCCGCCCGAACCTTCCACAAATGGCGCGTGGGGGTGGAAGAATTGTTCGGCTTGAACATCGAATGCGAGCACCGGGGAAGCTACCGGTACTACATTGCCGATACCGGCGAATTCAAGGACGGGAACATCCGCCGATGGCTCCTGAACACCATTTCCATCAGCAATCTGCTCGCGGGCAACCGACAGCTCAAAGACCGTATCGTGCTCGAAAATGTACCTTCCGGACAAGAGTACCTGTCGGACATCATCGAGGCCATGAAGAAGAGCCACTGCATCAACATGACCTACCAGAGCTACTGGAAGGAGAAGAGCCACACCTTCGATGTGGAACCCTATTGCGTGAAACTCTTCAAGCAACGGTGGTACCTCGTGGCCCACAACCCGCATTACGGCAAGATCATGATTTATGGGCTCGACAGAATCCATCAGCTCAAGATTCTGCCCGACGCGCGCTTCAAGGTGCCCGATACTTTCCGCCCGGACGAGTATTTCGACGAGTACTTCGGGGTGATTGTCGATGGCGAAGCCCGCATGGCATGCGTCCGGCTGAAGGCTTCGGCCGGGCAGGCCAATTACCTGCGTTCGTTGCCCCTGCACCACAGTCAGCAGGAGGTGGAGCGGACAAACAGCTACAGCATCTTCGAGCTCAACGTGCGCATTACCTACGATTTCCTGCAAGAGATACTGCACAACGGAGAGAATGTGGAAGTGCTTGAGCCTCTGTGGTTTCGCGAAGAAATAGCCGGTGTGGCCCACCGGATGAGTGATAAATATAATAAACAAGACTGATAGATATGAAGAATTTTGTAGCCATTGATTTCGAGACCGCCAACACCGAGTACACCAGCGTGTGCAGTGTGGGCGTGGTCATTGTACGGGGTGGAGAGATAGTCGACAAGTTCTTTTCCCTCATCCATCCGGAACCCGATTATTACACCTTTACCCACATCCACGGCCTCACGCAGGAAGACACGGAGTCGGCCCCTCTCTTCCCCGAGGTATGGAAGCAGATAGAACCGCTGATAGCAGGCCTTCCGCTGGTGGCGCACAACAAGGCGTTCGACGAGACCTGCCTCAAGTCCGCCTTCCGCCTCTATGGCATGGACTATCCCGACTACGAGTTCCATTGCACCTTGGTGGCTTCCCGACAGGTGTTCCCCGGCATCAGCCATCGGCTCAACAACATTGCCCCCCTCTGCGGATATCAGCTCGACAACCATCACCATGCCCTGGCCGATGCCGAGGCCTGCGCCTGGATTGCGAGGGAGATTTTGTAGGAATCCGGACCATTCTGAAGCGTTACCTCCGCAGTCTGACCATGATTGATGCGGTGTACAAGGTAATGAAGAAATAATTTGCACATACGTATAAACAAGAAAGTGGATGTAATAACGCATCCACTTTTTTTATGCCCTTTTCTCGCGAAAAAGAGTGCAAGACTTGAAGAGAGTTTCAGAAAAAGTTGAAGAAAGTTTCAGAAAAACTTGAAGAAAGTTTCAGAAGTTTCAGAAATAGTTTCAGACTCACTTCAACTATTCAGAGCATATTCCAATTCCCTATACTTTTGCTCCCGTAATCGGAACACCACCGGTTGCGGGAGTTTTTTTCGCTCCCTTCGTTCTTTGACTTGATGATACAACTTTTAATAATCCCCGAATGGAAGGGGACCCCAACCACTAATCCCCCCTCGAAGGGGGAACCTCCATTTGTCACTCAGAGCGTAGCGAAGAGTCTCGAGAACACATACTTGTACACACGTTTTATGCACCCGAGATCCTTCGTTGCGATGCTCCTCTGGATGACAAGATACCTTATGAAAACGAAATTATTAACCATTTAAATACTTATTATATTATGACAAATCAAATTCAAATTTTCCAGAATGTAGAATTCGGTGCTATCCGCACCATGAGTAACGAACAGGGCGAACCGATGTTCTGCGCCAAGGATGTGGCGTTGGCATTGGGTTACACCAATACAATGAAGGCTGTGCGTGACCATGTAGAGGAGGAAGATAAGCTGAGAGAACGAATCGTTCTGTCAGGTCAGAATCGTGAAGTTATCTTCATCAACGAATCCGGTCTCTATTCCCTCATCCTCTCCTCGAAGCTCGACAGCGCCAAGCGCTTCAAGCATTGGGTAACCGCCGAGGTGCTCCCGGCCATCCGCAAGCAGGGCGGATACATCGTGGCCCGTCCGGATGAAACCGACGAGCAGGTGTTGGCAAGAGGTATCCTCGTGATGCTGGCCACCCTTCAGCGCCGGGCAGAGGAAATCGCCCGCCTCAAGCCTCGTGCCGACTATGCCGACCATGTGCTCGACTCCGTGTCGTGCTTCACCACTACCCAGATAGCGAAGGAGCTTGATATGACCGGTTGCGAGCTGAACTTCCTGCTCCGCAAGTTGGGCATCCAGTACCGCCAGTCGGGTCAGTACATGCTTTATGCCGACTACACCCGCCAAGGCTTTGCGCAGAGCCGTACCCTCTGCATCCGCTTCTCCAACGGACGCGTAAAGACGCATCACTACTTGGTGTGGACCGAGCGCGGACGCGAGTTCATTCACCAGTTGTTGAATCCTAAGTTTATGAACTAACATGAAAACATTCTTCAGAGTCCAGGCACAGAGCGAAACGTTCGGTGTGCCAAGTCAGAAGGCCGAAGGAGGCCAAATCAGCAAGTGTAACATCGTCCTTCAGGAGTTGGGCGGTAAGTATGAAAACAGCTACGTAGCCACCATCTTGGGCGAGCAAGCCAAGACCCGATTCGCCAAAGATGAGCTGGTGATAGCTTCTCTCCGTTTCTCCACCCGAGAATACAACGGGCAAGTTTACCAGGACATCATGGTGAACGAGATTGTGAAACTAAAATAGCTCAAGTTTCGCAAGCAGAATCTATCTTCATCCCCCTTGTGAAGGGGGTTGGGGGATGTTCCATTAGAAATGGTAAACTTTTAACTTCTTCATCGAGGACGTCAAAGCTAACGGAACATCCCCCGTTCCCCCTTCCGAAGGGGGATGAGTATGTTGGAATCCCCCTTGCGAAGGGGGTAGGGGGATGTTCCGTCAGCATGGAACACAGAGCTAATGAACAATAGCCTATGAAACCAAGCCAATGAAACATCCCCCTGGCCCCCTTCCGAAGGGGGATTACTAAAAGAAAATAAAGTAATAACATTCTGAGCCGGAAGTGAGGGAATCTCGCGAGATGAAAAGGTGGCCACCTTCCCAAAGCTTTCTCTCACAAAAACGTATCAGAAACATGAAATTCGGAATAGCTAATAATGTAAGAAGCGAGGTTCGGGAATGTACGCCCGACCTCTTTAACCAAGCGCTCGACTCAGCGCTGGTAGCCCGAGTGTGTGCCCAGATAGAAGACGCACTCGAAAAATGCCGTCGTGGCGAACTCACCCCCGACGAGTACGAAACCCTTAAGGCAGTCTTGAAGAAGAAACTGCCCATCTTCACCTTCCACGCCACATTCAAGAATGGCAAGCGGAAGAACGACGATGCCATCCCCAGCGGACTCTCCATCTACGACCTCGACCACATACCGAACCCATGCGCCAAGTGGGCAGAAATCGAGGCACGCAAGGAGGAACTCGGCATCCTGCTTGCCCACATCTCGCCCAGCCTCGAAGGGTTGAGACTGGTGTTCTTCATGCCTCCAGGGATGGACTTGGAGCAAGCACAAGCATGGATGGCAAAGCAACTTGGCGATAAGGAGTATGATTCGTGTGTAAAGGATTATGCCCGTTGCTCGTTTGCGGTGCCGAGAGAGTACGTGCTTTATCAGAGCGAAGCGCTCTTTAATGAAGAATCGATTGATAATGAAGAATTAAGAATGAAGAATGAAGAATTGCCTTCGGATGGTTCTGTTCTTTCTAATTTCATTTTTCGGACAGAGTCCTCAACAACTCGTCAGAGCGAAGGCGGAGACGTGTTGTTGAGCGAAGCGAAAAATCTCGAGGGCACAAAGGAGGACACAAACGCAAACACAAAAGTAGATGCACCCGAGATCCTTCGTCGCTCCGCTCCTCTGGATGACAAGAATGAAGGGGGATGCACCCACGAACTCCCCCTTGCGAAGGGGGCAGGGGGATGTTCCGTCAGCCTTGAAAAAGAAAAACTCAGTGAGACTCCGTGCAACTCTGTGGTGAACCAAAAAGAGTACGCCGAAAACTTCAAGGGAACTCCCTACGCCACCATCATCCAAGAATGGTTCCGCCGAAACGGAGGCGAGCCGGAGGTGGGCGAGCGCAACTCCAAGCTCCATCGGTTGGCATCGCACCTCCGCTACATCACCGACAACAACGAGGAGCACCTCCTCCAAATCCTCCCACGCTACGGCTTGAAGGAAGAAGAGATGCGCCAGCTCATCCACTCGGCTTGCGTGGCCAAGTTCTACGGCATTCCGAAGAGCCTCCAGAAGCTCTTGAGAGAAGTAGAAAACGAACACGAAAAAGAAGACATCAACCCTCAGTCGGAGGCCGACTCCCAAGTTCCTCCCGAAATGCCCAAGAAGCTCCCGCCACTCATCAAGCTCCTCGTGAGTAAGACGCCCAAGATTTACCAACCGGCGGTGGCGCATGCGGTATTCCCAGCACTTGGGGCGCATCTGTGGCGAACCTGCTTCCGCTATGTGGACAATGTGGAACACGAAGCCACGCTGATGAACGTGCTCATGGCAGGCACCGGAGCGGGCAAGAACTGCATCTCCGAGCCCATCAACCACATCATCAAGGATATCCGAATCCGTGATAAGGAAAACTTACAACGAGAGAAGGAGTGGAAGAAGGAAATGCAGACCAAGGGTGCCAACAAGGACAAGCGCCAACGCCCCGAAGGACTGGTGATTCAGGAGATTGATCCGGACACCACGAATGCTGCCTTTGTGCAACGTTTGGCCGATACGGAAGAGCGTTTCCTGTACACCAAGATGAACGAAATCGACCAGTTCGATGCGCTCAAGACCTCGGCTCATAGCAAGGCTCATTTTCAGATTATGTGCCTCGCCTTCGACCCCGGAAACGTGTACGGACAGACGCGTGTGGGCACCGGCTCGGTAAGCGAACGTGTGTGCATCCGCTTCAATTGGAATGCTTCGACCACCATCCGCAAGGGTCAGTCGTACTTCCAAAGCGTGCTCACCGACGGACCGATCAGTCGTATCAATTTCTGCACCATTCCGGAGCGTCCCATCGGTGCGGAGATGCCCATCTATGGCACCTACGATGCCAACTTCGAGGAGGAGCTTCGCCCGTACATCGAGCGCTTGAACAAGGCTCGTGGACGCATAGAATGCAAGCAGGCAAGAGCCCTCTCGCGCAAGCTCATCGAGGAGTGTGCGGACTTCGCCCGCCTCTCCGAAAGCCGTGTGTACGAGAACCTTAGCTTCCGTGCCAATGTCATCGCCTTCCTCAAGGCCTGCATCCTTTATGTGGCCCATGGCGAACGTTGGGACAAGACCATGGAGGAGTTCATCCGCTGGTCGCTGAAGTACGACCTCTGGTGCAAGATGCGCTTCTTTGGCGAGGCCATCGAACGGCAGGAATATGGTGCGGAGCGCGCCAAGAAGAACGGTCCGCGCAACCTGCTGGACTTGTTGCCCGATGTCTTTACCTATGCCGAAGCCGGGTTGATGCGCCAGCGTCAGGGCATCCTCACGGGCACACTGTCGAAAATGATTTTCAACTGGAAGGAGCGGAAATACATCGAACTCCTCGAAGGGGAGGACCCTACCAGCGAGTCCCGAAAATTCCGCAAGACCGAAACCTATTTGGCCAAGCATCCTCAGTCCTCAATCCTCAGTCCAAATTTAAATGAATGAAACGCATGAAAGTAGCAAGAGGAATCCGCAACAACAATCCGCTCAACATCCGCCACTCTTCCGACCGATGGGAGGGTGCGCGCAAGGAGCAGAAAGATAAAAGTTTTGTACAATTCGAGAGCATGGCGTATGGCTATCGCGCCGGATGGAAGGTGCTCGAAAGTTATTGGAAACACTTCCGCGAGAAGCGCGGGCATTTCACGGTGGGGAACATCATCCGTCGTTGGGCACCGCCCTCGGAGAACGACACGGATGCCTACATCCGCACCGTGCTGATGCTTACCTCGCTGGGTGGCAAGGAGCTGTTGCCCCGTCCGTTCATGGGCATCGCCCTCGAGAAGTTGGGCAGGTTGCTCATGGCCATGACGGTGATGGAGTGTGGCATAGCCTACAAGGAGGTGGACGAGCAAGCCATTTGGGAAGGTTACGATTTGGCTTTCCCCGGCAAGCGCCTGGACAGAAAGGGTAGAATCAGGTCGATGGAGCCATTGGTGCTACAGTCCGTCCCCTTGCCCAAAGAGCTGGCAAAGTCCTACTACGATTGGGACGAGTACTTCAATTGGTCGCCCATGGCGCATTGGGGGTGAAAACAAGAAGTGGGTGTGTCATAATATAAATTTAGGCGCGGATTTCACGGATTAACACGGTTTTAGTGTATGCTTACTTTACTATATCCGTGATATCCGTGTAATCCGTGCCTAAAAAGAAGTGGACACGCTTTTGACACATCCCCCTGCCCCCCCTTCAAAAGTGGGAAGAGTAATTAAAATCAGAACGGAATATTCTTCTGCTGTTCGTAGTTGTTATACTCACCGCTGATGTTCGCACCGTTTTCCGGAGCGAGTTCGATGGCGCGTTTCATGTCCTCCATAGAACCTTGCTTGTCGCCCTTTTCGAGCTTCACGCGTCCGCGTTCGTGGTAAGCCTGAGCAAAGTCCGGGTTGATTTCCAAGGCATCGTCGTACACGGCAATGGCCTTGTCGAACTCCTTCTTCAAGAGGTAGTAGCTACCCTTCAGCAAGTAAGCCTTTTCGTTGAACGGGTTGAGGGCAAGCACTTGGTCCATCAGTTCCAATGCCTGTTCTTCTTCTCCGCTCACGGCAAGGATTTCGCCTTTCAGCAAGAGGGCGCTCTCGTCTTCCGGATTGAGTTCCAACAACTTGCTGATGTCTTCGTTGGCATCCTTTACTTGGCGCATGGCCCAAAGAATTTCGGCGCGCATCTGATAAGCTTCCACGAATTCTTCGTTCAGCATGATGGCCTTGGTAAGCATGGCGATGGCTTGGAATCCGTTACTCATGCCCACGGATGCCTTGGCCGAGAGGAAGTAAGTGGCCGGGTCTTGGTCGTTCAGCGCCAATGCCTGTTGGCAAGCATCGTTCATGGCCTTATAGTCTTCCTGCATGTAGCAGAGGCTGGCAAGCGACTGGAATACCAACGGCTGGTCGGGAGCGATTTTGGTCATGCGTACCATCAAGGCACGGGCATCGTCCATGCGGTTCACGCGGATGTAGGTGTTGGCCTGATGGTTCATGGTTTCCAAGTCTTCCTTCAGCGCGGTAGCTTCTTCGAAGCACTTCAGCGCATAGGTGAACTTGCCGATGCGCATGGCGCGGATGCCATCGTATTTCAATATGTCGAAGTTCTTTTCTTCTTCAGTTTTTTTGTTTCCTCCAAAGAGGGATGAAAATATTCCCATGGTTTTGATTGTTTTGTTATTGTTAATCTCCCCCCTTTATGGGGTATTTATTAATCCCCCTTGTGAAGGGGGTAGGGGGATGTCCCGTTCACTTTGGAACCGCAATTCATAATGGCATGTCCTATGGAACATCCCCCTGCCCCCTTAGCAAGGGGGATGGTTTGTCTATTCGATTAGTGATATTATTTCTCTACCGTAATCGTAAAGTTTCTCATGTAAATTTCTTGCTCCTTGTCTTGGCTATTGCTGAAACGAACGGCCTTGATAGGAGTCTTGTCGCCATTGGCACGGATGCGGTTCTTGTTCTGCTGGAAGTCCACCTTCTGCCAGTCCTTGCCATTGGTAGAGATTTCGAGCACGCCCCAAGTTGCCACTTCCGGCTTGCCGAAGTCGATGTCGATGGTCATGAGCGGATACACCTTGTCGAGTTCGATGGTCATCGAGCCCTTGCCTTGCCACTTGATTACTTCATTAGCAGGCGATACGAGTACACGGTTGGTCTTCTGACGCAACGGGAGGTGCTTGAGCTGGTTCACATCGCTGGTCAAGGTATGAGGCATATAGTCGGTCTTCGCATCGAGCTGTGCATTGTACTTCTCGTTGTAAAGTGCCACGGCCTTGGCAAATGTCTTGTCAATCAACGGCTTGATAACGAGGCCAGCTGTCTTCACACCCGGTTGGTATGGGTTCTGGTTGTAAGTTTGGTCTACATCGAACATCTGCTGTTGCAAAGCCTTGATGTGCTTGTACTTGCGGAGGAAGCCTTCTGCCTTGCCCTGCTCATATGCATTTGTCAATGCCAAGACTTCTTCACCCAATTCGCCCATCAGCTTGTGCTGAATCAACCAAGGCTTCATTTCGGCAATCAAAGCCGGATTTTCAGTATTGGTCATGAGGATATCGGCTACTTCAACCATCTGGGTGAAAGTGTTAAGCAATGAAAGGAAGTCTGCCATTTGATAAGTACCCTTACTCAAATACTCATTCAAGAAACGTTCGGCGATAGGCTTCAATGCTACCGATTCTTCACGGCGATAGCCATGTCCGTTGGCACCCAAATCGGAGTTATGTGTTGCGAAGATTTCGAGTTCTTTCGATGCGCTTGGCAGAACGGCCTTCATGGCATCTTTCCATGCCTTGTCGCTATCGTATTCATCCGGATTCCAAGCATACGAAGCTACCCCATAGATGGCGAGCAATGACGATTCGGCATGCTCCATCGGGTTAGTCACGAAGCCCGACATGAGGTTGGCAATGTGCAAGTCGTTGCCATACACCGGACCCATGAGGAGATGGTCGCGTACATAGTCCGATACCGGGAAGTTCCACCACACATAAGCCGGGCGCTGGATGAGGTTATTGATCCACTTCATGCCACCCTTTTCGGTGTCGCCTTCGTACATGTCGGCAATCACACGGTCGCCTGTCCACATGATGTGGATGCTCGGGTTGAGCTTGGTGCCGAGGGTAGTGAGGTAACCGCCCTTCACGTTCGACCAGCTCTTGTTATATTCCGTAGGACACATGATGAGCGGAGTGACATCCTTCTTCACCTTCACGAACTGCTCGTCGATGTAGTTCAAGAGTTCAGCCTGCTTGTCGGCCTTGGTACCTTCGCCCGAGATATCGTCGAAGAACACGGCAAACGAGCGCACGCCCAAGTCGTACATCTTGTTGAACTTGTCGAGCAAGTTGTCGCGGTCTTTCTGGTTCCACTTGATGTCCTGTCCCGGGTGGATGGCCCATACAAAGTTCACCGCATTTTCCTTGGCTACCTGAACGAGCTCCTTCAGTTGCTTGGCTTCTCGTTCCGGATAAGGCAAGCGCCAGTTAGGCGAGCTGTGATAAGGGTCGTCCTTCGGACCATAGATGTAAGTATTCATCTTGTTGTCGCCATAGAATTTCAGTTGGCGAAGACGCGCTTCGTGGCTCCATGGAGCACCATAGAATCCTTCTACCACACCACGGAAACGGACTTCCGGATAGTCGGTGATTTCGGCCACCGGCAGTTGGTTGTCCTTGATCAGTTGCTTCAAGGTCTGCACGGCATAGAAGGTACCTTGTTCATCGTTACCGGCCAACACGATTTCCTTCGGGCTGATGCGGATGAAGTAGCCTTCGTCCTGCTTCGGAATGAACTTGGTATATTTGCGGATGGCCTTGTCGCCACGTTCGCCGATGATGACTTTCAGTCCCTTCGGGTCCGATGATTCGGCGTTGAGCAGTTGCTTCAGTTTCTTGAGTGCATACGGATTGGCTTCGTCCGTTCCGTTCAGCTGGTAGCTACCGGCCAAGGCAATGGTTTCGGCGGTTTCCTGCACCTGTTGTGGCTTAGGTTGCACGTCTATGTTTTGCGCATGGATAGTCATGCCTGTCATCAGACAGAGAGTGGCTAAGAATGTCTTTTTCATATTCATATATGCTGTTAAGGAGTTTATAATTGTAGGCAAAGATAGCATTTATAAGGATAGGATGCCATCTTTTAAGTGTAAAATTTCTTCGGAAAGAAGAAAAGAGAGAGTTTGGTTTATTTTCTCTTTCTCCGCTTCCGGAGCCTGTGCAAAATCTTTCATGGTGCAGGGCGAATCGGCCACTTGTTGCAGTATCCGTTCCTTGATTTCGAGGAACTCGCCCAGCTTCAGTCCCGAGGCATGCTTGCGGAGGCATACATCGCATTGTCCGCAGTTGTGTTCGTTCTCTTCGCCAAAGTAGGCCAACAGCATCCGGCTACGGCAACTCTCCTCGGCGTATGCATATTCCGTCATGGCCTGTATGCGGGCCACATAGCTTTCCTTGCGGTCTTCGTACACTTCGCGGGTCAGGCAGATGCGGTCTTTTTCCTGTCGTTCGCGCGTGTAGATTATGAAAGGTGTCTTTCTATGCGGAATGTAGTGCAGGATGTGTCGCTTGGTGAGCATCACCAGCGTTTCGTACACCTGCTGGCGCGAGAGCCCGGAGCGGATACCCAGTGTTTCTTCGTTGATGAAGGCATAGTCGGTGAACAGCCCCGTGTACGAGCGGAGAATGACATGGATAAGCTTCTCGGTGTCGGCATCGTATTCCTGTATTCTATACAGCTCGTCCCTACGGATGGTGAAGAGCAGGCGCGATGCGTTGTCTTGCTCGTCGGTATATTCCAGATAGCCGGCACGGGTAAGAATCTTCAGCGCGCTGTCCGCCTGCACGGGGAAGTGCTTGAAGTTCTTGCAAAACTCATCGATGTTGAAGGCAAAGGTACAGCCTCGTCCGTCGCCCATGGCCATCTGATAATAGAACTGGATGTCCTCGTACACCTTGCGGATGTATTCCTTGTCCGGAAAGGTATCGGGGATGCGCTTGCTCAGCTGGGCCTTGTCGCTCTTGGAAGAGAGCAGTACGGCATAGGCTTTCTGTCCGTTGCGTCCGGCACGACCGGCTTCCTGGAAGTAGGCTTCCGGCGAATCGGGCATGTCGATATGCACCACGAGTCGCACATCGGGCTTGTCGATGCCCATGCCGAATGCATTGGTGGCTACCATCACCCGGCTCTCGCCGATGATCCAACTTTTCTGTCGCTGGTCCTTTACATCGTTGTTTAGTCCGGCATGGTAGAAGGTGGCGGTTATCCCGTTCTCTACCAGCAGGTCGGCTACCTCGCGGGTGTGCTTTCGGTTGCGGGTGTAGACAATGGCAGACCCCGGCAGACTGCGGAGAATGTGTAGCAGTTCTTCTTGCTTGTTCTCCGTGCGTCGCACCACATATGCCAGGTTCTTTCGCTCGAAACTCATGCGGAATGTCTGGCTTCCTTCGCGGAACTTCAGCTTGTCCTGAATATCCTTTACCACCTCCGGAGTGGCGGTGGCGGTCAGTGCCAGCACCGGTACATCGGGCAACATCTCGCGGATGTCGGCTATCTTCAGGTAAGCGGGACGGAAGTCGTATCCCCATTGCGAGATGCAGTGCGATTCGTCGATGGTAATCATGCTCACCTTCATGTGGCGGAGCTTGGTCTGGAAGATTTCGGTGTCCAGTCGTTCGGGCGAGATGTAGAGGAATTTGTAATCGCCGAAGATGCAGTTCTCCAGCGCTACCACGATTTCTTCGCGGGTCATGCCCGAGTAGATGGCGAGTGCCTTGATGCCCCGTTCGCGAAGGTTGCGCACCTGGTCTTTCATCAGGGCAATGAGCGGAGTGATGACCAGGCACAATCCGTCTTGTGCCAATGCCGGCACTTGGAAGGTGATGGACTTTCCGCCTCCGGTAGGCATCAGTCCCAATGTGTCCTGACCCTTCCCGATGCTGTTGATGATTTCTTCCTGTATACCCCGGAAGTTGTCATATCCCCAGTATTGTTTGAGTATCTCGTGGTATTTGCCTTTATCCCCCTTATGAAGGGGGGTAGGGGGATGTTGGTTTTGGAGTTCACTAATCACTTCTTTAATGGTTCTAAGTGAATTTTCAATATCTGTATATATTTCCCTGTCGTCCAATCGAATAAATCTGATGCCATGACTTTCCAGCTTGAGTTGTCTTTCTTCGTCTTTTGCTTGCGAATCTTCATTGTCATGGCTATATCCGTCTATTTCGATAGCCAATTTCAGTTCTTTGCAATAAAAGTCGATGATGTAACAGTCAATGGGATATTGTCTGTTGAATGAAACTCCAAGTGATTTTTGCTTGATATGTTCCCATAACAAGACCTCCGATTTTGTAGAATGGTTGCGGAACTCTTTCGAAAGCTTTCTCAAGCCTGGTTTGTATTGGAATTTCATTGTTGCTGATTTTTATAATCCCCCTTGTGAAGGGGGTAGGGGGATGTTCCATTGGCTTTGGCTTCATTATGTTTTTCCATGTCCTCTGGTACATCCCCCAACCCCCTTCATAAGGGGGATTAAGGTGATTTATTCCCTTTTTAGGGGGAGGGAAATATTAATTAAGTTCTTCTGTCGGTTTGATGTCTTCTATCTGCAACTGCACCTCGCCACGCTTGTGCGTGTTTTCCTCGATGGTGTAGCAGATGTCGAACGAGCGTTTCGTCTTGATGTAGCGGGCTTGCGAACTCTGTCCGAAAGCAATGCCGTTCATCACATTGTTCGACTTGTTGTCCACCAGCTCCAGCTTGATGTGTTCCTGCTCACGGCCTACCACCTTGCTTGTACCATAATCGTACACATGGTGTGTGCAGAAGATAGGCTTGTGGTTGTCCGGACCAAACGGGTTGAAGCGCTTCAAGTCCGCGTGGAACTTCGATGTGATATCCTTGAAGTCGATTTCCGCATCGATGTCAATCACCGCACTTGTCTGCTCAGGAAGGATATTGTTGGCTACATATTCTTCGAAGCGTTGGGTGAACTTTTCCACATTTTCTGCCTTCATCGAAAGGCCGGCTGCATAGGTGTGACCACCGAAGTTTTCCAGCAAGTCGCGACAATATTCGATGGCCTTGTACACATCGAATCCCGATACGGAGCGAGCCGAACCGGTTGCCAAATCGTTGGTGCGAGTCAATACCACCGCCGGGCGATAGTAGATTTCGGTAAGGCGCGATGCCACGATACCGATAACCCCCTTGTGCCATTCTTCGTTGAAGATAACGATGGTACGGCGTTCGGACAGGTCTTCGAGTTCTTCCACAATCTTGTTGGCTTCCTCGGTCATGGCCTTGTCCAAGTCCTTGCGGGTTTCGTTGTATTGGTTGATTTGGTTGGCCTTCTCCAATGCGGTAGAAAAGTCCTTTTCCACCAATAGCTCTACGGCTTCCTTACCATTCTGGATGCGTCCGGATGCATTGATGCGAGGACCAATCTTGAACACGATATCGCCCACGGTGATGTCCTTGTCGTTCAGTCCGCATACATCGATGATGGCTTTCAAACCCACACTCGGATTCGAGTTGAGTTGCTTCAAGCCATGATAGGTAAGGATACGGTTCTCGCCCATGATAGGCACAATGTCCGATGCCACACTTACTGCTACCAAATCGAGTAGGGGAGTAAGCTGGTAGAACTCGATGCCATTGTTCATGGCAAATGCCTGCATGAACTTGAATCCCACACCGCATCCCGAAAGATGCTCGTACGGATAGGTAGCATCCGGTCGTTTGGCATTCAGGATGGCAACGGCTGGAGGCAATACTTCATCGGGCACATGATGGTCGCAGATGATGAAGTCGATACCCTTTTCCTTGGCATACGCGATTTCCTTCACCGCCTTGATACCGCAGTCCAAGACGATGATCAGTTTTACACCTGTTTCGTACGCATAGTCTACACCTTTCACAGATACTCCATATCCTTCCTCGTATCGGTCGGGAATGTAGTAGTCTATGTTGGAATAGAACTGCTGGAGAAACTTGTAGACCAATGCAACGGCAGTTGTTCCGTCTACATCGTAGTCTCCATAAACCATGATACGTTCCTTCCTTCCCATCGCTTCGTTCAGGCGGTCTACAGCTATGTCCATGTCCTTCATGAGGAACGGGTCGTGCAGTTCGCTGAGCTGTGGTCGGAAGAATCGTTTGGCCTCTGCTGCAGAAGATATACCTCTCTCTAACAGCAACTTGCAGAGCGCAGGACTGATGCCTGTCTCTTTTGCCAGTGCCTTAGCTGCTTCGGTCTTTTCTTGGCTTGGAGGTTGATAATTCCATTTGTAATTCATTATATATTGTTTTTTCCTTTTTTCTTTCTCGGGGGCAGGTTTGGGCCTCAAAAACGGCACCTGCCTATTCAATCCGTAAAGTTAGGAAAAAACAAATAAAAATACCGCTAATTCCGCTGATATTTTAACGGAATTAACGGTATTAAATGAAATAAAGCTATTTTAATGCTTATTTGATGCCCAATTTCTTAGCGATGTCCTTAGGAAGAGCATTCTTGTGAACTACGATGTTCATAGTCTTGTAACGAGCGAATGCCTTAGAAACATACCAGTGACCCTTGTACTTGCTGTCTACACCCCAAGAGTTCTTTACCATGTAGTATTCGTTGCCCATCTGGTCCTTAGCGATACCGTAGATCTGCATACCATGGTCGTCAGTAGTTTCATAGTTATCGTATGCTACCTGGCGTTCTTCTTGAGTCACCCACTTCTGTGGTTGTGGCTTAGTGTTGAGCTGCTTTTGTTCCGGCTTCATGTTCAACCAACGAGCCATGTCAGAACCGCTCAATTCCTGTGCCTTTTCAGCATCTGGCAATACTGCTACACCGTTACGAGTAAAGCCGCTTTCACTTACGTCAGAACCCCAAGCGATAGTGTAACCGTTCATGATTGCATTGTCGAATACCTGTATCAATTCGTCGATAGGCAAGTTGTATGATTGAGCCCAACGCCAGTTGTCCTGGATTTCGAGAACGAATGATGAGTAGAATGGTTCGTGGTTGTAAGAAGTCAATGATACATAGTCGTCAGCGTTCAAGCCCAATGATTGGTAGAATGACTTCGGAGTGTATTCCTTACCATTGTAAGTGAACTTTTCAGGACGTTCGCCCAAATAGATATCGTGGATAGATTCGATAGCCTTCTTCCACAACATCTGGTTGTTAGCGTCTTTTTGCAAGCTGCGGAGTCTACCCTTAGCGATAGCATCAACTACTGCGTTGCTCACAGCTGTCAATTCGTTGTGGTTACTCAAAGAGTCGCCGTACATAACGCCCGGACGCATTTCAGCTTCAGGAACCAAACCGAACTTTTCCATTCCGTAGAGTACATCGTAGAATGAACCACCCTGAGAGAAAGATACGTCACCATGAGTGCGTACAGCCTTGTCAGCACGATCCAAATATGTGTTGTGTACGATGAACATTTCAGAGAAGTCGTATTCACCCTTGCCCATGCGGAGCAATTCAGATTCGATAAATGCCAATGAAGAGTAGCACCAGCATGTACCTGCACGGCTTTGGTTCTTAACAGATGTTACAGGGTTTTCCTTTACAACAGTAAATTCAAAACCTTCTTCTTTCTTGGCATCTTGTGCCATACCGCTTGCGCATACCAAACCGAGAGCGGCAAATGTTAAAAGTTTTTTCATTTTAGTAGATTTTATTTGTTAGTAATTATTATTCGTTCATAATGTCTTCCACTTCTTCTACGGTGATTGGAATTCGCTTTTCACCCAAGAAACGAGAGCCGTCAGGAGTGATCAAGATGTCGTCTTCCAAGCGGATACCGCCGAAGTCCTTGAAGCTTTCTACCGCATCGTAGTTGATGAAGTCCATGTGCATGCCTTCAGCTCTCCACTTGTCGATGAGGGCAGGAATGAAGTAACAGCCCGGTTCATCGGTCATTACGAAGCCTTCCTGCAAGCGACGGCCCATACGGAGCGATGCCAAACCGAATTGGGTAGAAGGGCGGATTTCATTGTCGTAGCCTACATAGATTTGACCCAAGTCTTCCATGTCGTGTACATCGAGACCCATCATGTGACCCAAACCGTGAGGGAGGAACAATGCATGTGCACCTGCTGCTACGGCTTCTTCCACATTGCCACGCATCAAGCCGAGGTCCTTCAAGCCTTGTGCCAATACCTTACATACTTCCAAGTGTACTTCCTTGTAAGTGATACCCGGACGAGTCAATTCCAATGCCTTGCCATGACAAGCCAATACGATGTTGTAAATATCTTTCTGTCTACCTTCGAACTTACCGCCTACAGGTACGGTACGAGTGTGGTCTGAACAATAGTTGCTGATACGTTCTGCACCGCAGTCGGTCAACATCATGCGACCCACTTCCAACGTATGGCTATGGTCGTGGTTGTGCAATGTCTCGCCATGCTGAGTCAAGATGGTAGCAAACGAAGTCTTGCTTCCGTAAGAAGCAGCGATGCCTTCCAATACACCGGCAATGTACTGTTCGCTCACACCCGGCTTGCAGAGGCGCATAGCTGCTGTGTGCATTTCGTAACCGATGTTACAAGCCAAGTCGAGTTCGATGATTTCGCAAGCTTCCTTTACCGAACGGAGGTCTACCACGGCCTTGATCAATTCGAGTGAAGCATACTTCTTCACCATCGAAGCCTTGATGCCTACCAATTCTTCCAACCACATCATGTTGTCGTAGCGGTATGGAGGAAGGAAATGTACCTTTCTGCCTTGTGCAATGGCCTTGCCCACCACTTCCTTGAGCTGGGCGAGTGGCAAAGTCTTCTGTACACCTACTTGCGCTGCCAAGTCCTTGATGCTTGGTTGAGGGCCCATCCAGATGATGTCGTCGATGTCTACATCGTTACCGAAGAAGATGTCTTCGCCGGCTTCAATGTCCAATACACCTGCATATCCCGGATGCGATTGTCCGAAGAAATAGAGGAATGAACTGTCTTGACGATATTTGTAGCAGTTGTCCGGATAGTTGGCCGGAGCTTCATTATTTCCCAACAGGAGGATGATACCACTCTGTACCTTGTTTCTCAGTGCCTGACGGCGTTTTTCGTATGTACTAGATTCAAACATAATATATGATTTGTGAAACTTTTCAAAACTTACTGCTGCAAATGTAATACTTTTCTCTTTAATTGTTATGTCTTTTTACAATTAAAAAGATAACTTTGTCGTGGTTTTTTTAGAATTGATAAGAAAAACAGCTTAAAACAATGCTCAATATAGACGAAAAGACAGGCCTGGTACTCGAAGGTGGCGGTATGCGCGGGGTGTTTACTTGCGGAGTGTTAGACTACCTGATGGACCATAAAATCCGATTTCCATACACGGTAGGCGTTTCGGCAGGTGCTTGCAACGGACTTTCGTACATGTCCCATCAGCGGGGAAGGGGGAAGTACAGCAACATCGACTTGCTGGCCAAATATAAATATATAGGTATACGCCCGCTCATCAAGCGACAAGGATTGCTCGACCAGCAGTTGTTGTTCCATCGTTTTCCCGACCGAATCTTACCTTATAATTATAAGGCCTATGCCGAGAATCCCAACCGTTTCGAGATGGTGACCACCGATTGCCTCACCGGTCGCCCCCTTTATTGGGAGGAGAAGTTTGATGAAAAACGTATAATCGCTATCGTAAAAGCGTCGAGTAGTTTGCCTTATGCTTGCCCCATCGTTTATATCGATGGCCGACCGATGCTCGATGGAGGCATTGTCGATTCCATCCCTCTGCTTCGTGCCTATGACCAAGGATACGAAAAGTGTGTGGTAGTGCTTACCCGAAACCGAGGCTATCGGAAGTCCGTCGATAAGGTGTATGTCCCTCGTTTCATTTATAAGCAATATCCACGCTTGAGGGTGGCGTTGCGTAATCGTAACAAGCTTTATAACGAACAGTTGGAATTGGTGGAACGCTTGGAAGACGAAGGCAAGATTGTGGTTATCCGTCCGGTAGAGCCGATAGTGGTAGGGCGCATGGAAACCAATGTGAAGAAATTGACGGACTTGTACGAGCAGGGATATGCTTGTGCGAAAAAAGTATTTGAAGAATGCAATATTTAGGAGAAATCATATCGCTGACCGTTGCCTTCTCGTGGACGGTTACGGCTCTTTTTGCCGAAGTGGGTAGCAAGCGACTCGGCTCGTTACAGATGAATGTTATCCGCATGTGCTTGTCATTGCTCATGTTGGGAGCTACTTTGTGGTGGTTTACCGGTTCGCCCGTTCCGCTCTATGCTGATGGAAAGGCTTGGTTCTGGCTTTCTTTGTCAGGCTTTGTGGGATATCTGTTGGGTGACTATTGTTTGTTCAATTCCTATATCTGGATAGGTTCCCGATTCGGTCAGCTTTTCATGACCTTGGCTCCACCTACAGCTGCCTTGTTCGGTTGGATGCTTTTGGGTGAGACCTTGGCTTGGAATGCCTTGTTGGGGATGTTGGTAACACTTACGGGTATCGGCATCTCTGTCTTGAATAAAGGTGCATCGAACAAGATTTCCTTGAAACTTCCTCTGAAGGGTGTGCTATTCGGCATTGGTGCCGGAGTAGGACAAGGGGTAGGTTTGGTGTTGAGCAAGGTAGGTATGACGCATTACGAAGTGTCCATTCCGGCAGGCGAAGAGGTGGTAGCCAGCTTGATGCCTTTTGCATCTACCTTTATCCGTGCCGTGACGGGAGCTGTCGGCTTTCTGTGTGTCATGGGTTTTCAGAAACAATTCCATACGCTTTCCACTTCGGTGCGCGACCGCAAGGGTATGAATGCTGCCGTATGGGCTACCATTACCGGACCTTTCATCGGTGTGTCCCTTTCGCTCATGGCGGTGCAATATACCGAGGCTGGCATTGCTTCTACCTTGATGGCGCTTACTCCAGTCTTCATCATTTGGCCGGCTCATTTCTTCTTCGGTCAGAAGGTTACAATCAAGGAAGTGATTGGCGCTTGCATCAGTGTGGTGGGTGTTTCGTTGTTCTTTATTTGACATGAAATCCGGTTCAGATTGTCAGGAACTTCATTCGCATTGACTGTCAGTGGCTTGCGATGAACTTCCCGTATGAAGATGATTCTGATGTTCACACGGGGAACTTCATTGTAACTTTCGGATTTTCAACAAGTATGAACTTTATGAGATTCTGAAGGATACAAACCATTTCTTATTTTGAGGGTACGATTTGGAAGACGCCGAGGCAAAAAATAAAAACGCCTCGGCGTTTCAACCAAAACGCTTAGGCGTTTTGTCTTAAATGTCTAAGCGTTTTGGGTTTATTTATTTTCAACCTGTTTTTTAGCCTTGTTCCTTAAATGGTAGACTGGCTGAGATCCCCGTCACCTTTTATTAAAAGTTATAGGTTTAAGATTTGGTTTTCATGGCTTCCACCAACGCCTTCTTTTCTTCTTCTGTCATGTTAGAAATACGGATGTATTCACGCACCAGTCGGACGAAGGAGCCGTCGTAATACTTGGCCAGTATTTTCGACAGCTCTTGCTTGATTACTTCCTTGTCTTTTTCTTGAACTTGCATATGCAGACTTTATTTCTTCAGCTTACCGATGAACATGATGTTGTTGTCGTCTTCATCCAACGAGTCGTAGAGTTCTTTCAATACCTTCTTGTCGGCATCGGTGCAATCGCTTTCTTCCAGTCGCTTCTCAATGTTCTCCATCAGTTGTAGAGGTTCGTACATGGCCCAGATATAACCATTGGAAGTTTGGTTGCCAATGTTCAGGCCACCCACAAAGTCATTCTTCAACTTGAAGAAATGCGATTCCTTTGTTTTCAGGTCGGTTACAATGTTGCCCTTGCTTTTTACCCAAGTGATGTATTTGTCCGGTAATGGAATGTAGGTGCAATAGATATCATCGGTCTTGCGGTGGTTTTTCATTAGGAAGTCGGCTTTCAGACGATTGGATTTGTGGTCGTAGGCATAGACTGTATCTGATACGGTGTAGGCAAATTTCATTTCGTCTGTATTTCCGTAGTGCCATATTTCATGGTTGAACCCACCGAGTTGTTCGTTCTTTAAAGCAATCTGTAGATGCTGGGGTACATCGGGGCATTTGGTTACTTCTTCTTGAGGACTGATGGTAGCAGCCATCATTGTACTCTTGCTGTCGTGGAAGTAGAGTTGTGTCAAGGCGAGATTGCCATCTGGGAGCAACTGGATTTTCGGCTTGTTCAAGTTTTCTCCAACTTGTACTTTGCCCAGATATTTACCTTGCAAGTCGTACTTCAACAGATATTCTTTCCAAGCAAAGGAAGCCAAATATATCCATCCGTTCTTCTCGTCGATGGCTTCGCTATAAAGACTTTTGTATTCACCGGGACCACCGCCTACACCACCAACATCGCAAAGGAACTTGCCTTGGCGGTTGAACAGTTTGAAGGCACCACCGTTTCGTTGGCGGATACCGATGTAATGGTCCGTAATAAGTGGCCACCACATTTTGAAGATAGCGGTATCATTGTTTTCGAAGCGGACGATTTGGAAGTCTTCCACCCATTCGCTCAACGGGATGGTGATTTCGTCTTTCACTTGGTCGAAGTCGCAGACAACGACATCGTCCGTTACTATGTTACCATAACTTTGGTTGTTAGGTTTCTGCTTGCATCCGGCAAGCACACAAATTGCCACAAGGGCAAGTACATGGAGTCTTTTCATTATATCTATAGGGTTTAATGGTTAATCCTATCGCAAAAGTAGATGGATTCTTCCGATAAACCATAGATAGATGATGTACATTTGAAAATGCTAAGTGCTTGATAATGAGGAGAAGTTTAAAAATGAAGATGTACATTTTTAGAAGGTAGGGATTTTTAGCGTCATTTTATGGGCATTTTAGCTTCCCTATTATCAAGTAGTTGTTATCTCGCTCCACATCGATGCTTTCTGCCAAAGCCGATACTTTCTGAAGCATGGCAGGGGTGAGGTCGCTCCGTCGGAGGGCCTCTTCCAATTCTGCTTTCAGCATGTGGGGCGAGAGGTTGCGGGCATAATATCCGTTCCGCGAATGGTTGAGCCAAAAGGCTTCGGTGTTTCCCAAGAAGTCATTATATACCCGATAGTGACCTCCCCGAAGGGTGCGCTTGTCTACGATGAAATGGGTATGTTCCCGGCTTTCGGTTTGGGTGAGTCCTACTTCCTCCATGCGCCCAATGACCATGCCGATATAGCAGGTGGGCAGTTCAAAGTATTCGTGTACGAGTGGCTTCGCTCCCGGGAAATCGAGGGTGAAGGCAGGTGTCAGGCGGTTGGTTTCTGCTTCGTAATGATAGAGCGTGTCCTCTTTTTCGGGATAGAAGTTCAGCACAGAAAGCTCGAAGGCATCCGTATTGTTCAAATGATAGATGTCTGTGCTATAATCCATCGCAAGCTGATAGGGATTGGAGGGTGATTGTTGCAGGATGTGTCCTTCGAAGTCTTGCACCCACACCATACGGGGGTTGGATTTCCATGGCAAGGTGGCTACGGTTACTTCCCGGTGTTCGCCATCTACATGAAAGGCCGACTTGGGCAATTTCCACGGTTGTTCATCGGGAGCATTCAACGGTATGGAGGGTTGCAATCGGCCTTGCAAATCGTAGACAATCAGGGCGGTGGCATTCCACGGCATCAGGTAGATGCGGTTGTGTGCCTCGTCCAACTGGAAGTCACAAACCTGTCCGTATCCTCCCGGACCGTTACCCGAGTTCCCGATGTTGCGGATGAATTTTCCCTGGCGGGTGAATAGCTTGAAGGGCATGTTACGGCTACTGTGTAGGAGGATATAGTTGTCCGAGAGGCGGATGCTAGTATTCCGGACATAGGCTTCGTCCTTGTTTTCCAATGGAATGATTTCCAAGTCTTCCACCAACTGGCTCAAAGGAAGGGCGATGCTGTCCGTCAGTTGAGACCAGTCGCAGACGATGAGCGGTTGTCCGTTGGTCTCTATCCGTTCGGCTACAACGGGAAGCTGCTCCCACGAAGTGGCAACAGACGAGGTGGCAGATGGCCGACAAGCCGAGACTACCAACGGAATAGCTATATAGAGAAAGGTTCGTTTCATCTTAAAACCGCTGTATGAATTCATCCAAAGTAAGACCTTGCAGGAGGTCGTTGCCTATCTTTTCCTTGATGCGTTGTTTGCGTCGGCTCACCGATTGCTTGTTGATGCAATAAATGTTTGCCAAATCCTGTATGCTGACATTGATTTTCAGCAGGCAGCAGAAGTTGATGTCTGCCATGTTCAAGGTGATGACTTTCTTGCGCAATCGGGTGGTAAAGTTATCGTATTCCGCATCGAGCATGTTCCGGATTTCTATCCATTCGTTGTCGCTGATGCGGATGGCTTGGTTGGCATTCTCCTGATTGTCGTTCAGCGAAGGGAGCTTCTGGAAGATTTCCATTTTTCGGATTAGTTCTTCGCGCAATGCGGTTGCCTTTTCGCGGAGTGCACTCAATTCTTCGGCTTGGCGGAGGAGCTGGTTTTCCTGTTCGGTTTGTTTTTGCAGGGCTTCCGTTTCCTTGCGCTTCTTGTGTTGTATGTAGATGATGCCTGATGCGATGAGTGCAAGCAAGACCAGTACCAGTGAAAGGATGAGGATGGTATCTTGCTGGCGACTGATTTTCAACTCGTCTATTTCGCGTTGGTACTTCAACTCGTTGAAGGCATTGTTCTTGGCTTGTGTTTGGTAAGCTCGATACACTTGGTCGATGTAGCCTGTGGCATCCTGATGGAAATGATACGCTTTCTCAGCATTGCCGTGTGCCAATGCCGATTGCGAGAGGTGGTAAAATGCTTCCGTAGCCAAGAACAAGTTCTCGGAGCGGGCTACTACATCGTAATAGTAACGGGCAGAGTCTTCGCGGTGCATCAGTTCGAAAAGTTGTGCCTTGTACAAGTTGTGCGAGGCTACATCCTTCCGTTTCATGTACTTACGTGACTCCTGTAGCATCTGCAAAGCCTTGGCATATTGGCCTTGTTTGGTATACAATTGTTGGTAATACCCTGAAAGGTGGTAGGCGAGTTCTTCGTTTTTCGCTTCGATAGCCAAGGCTTTGGCAGAGTCGAGCGAACTCTCCGCTTGGGCATATTGGTTGGCCTGCATCCATAACTGGGCTTTCCAGTAATGTTCGTAAGCGGTGGCTTTTCTTCCGTAGGGGATAGCCATGCGCTTGTCGAAGTAATACAAGGCAGAGTCTATCTTTCCGGCATCCTGATGGAGGTTGGTCTTCATGGAGTAGTACCAACGGATGCCAGTGGAATCCTTCTTATTTATATATAGGTGTAGCATGACTTGCAGAATGGAGTCTGCTTGGTGGTATTGCTTGTTGAAGGCATAGTTGCGGTAGAGGACCTTCCGCATGGTCTGCAAGTTTGTGGTATCGTTCTGTTGTAGATAGTAGGTAGCGAGTTCGTACATCTTCTCCACGGCTTCCGGAGCGTTGTTCATAACGGTAGCCAACTTGATTCGGTGGAAGGTACGGCTTTCTTCTTCCGATAGTTTATTTTCGTTAATCTTATAAAGGTAGGTGAGGATGCTGTCGGTTCTTCCGGCATCGGATTGTGCTTCCGCTTGTCTCAGCCACTCGGAGTTGCGGTTGGTGGGTGTACAAGCGATAAAGAAAAGGAATATTAAGAAGAAGGAGAGGTGTTTCATTGTTTAAACGTAAAAAGGTTTAAATAGAATCCCCCTTGTGAAGGGGGGTAGGGGGATGTTCCATTCGCCTTTTGGCAAGTTAAATATTCCTTGTGGATGTTACATCCCCCTGCCCCCCTTCATAAGGGGGATGAGTAATGTTCTATTTCTTACTTAGCGAAACTTACCGCACGTGTCTCACGGATAACGGTAATCTTCACTTGACCCGGATAAGTCATTTCATCCTGAATCTTCTTCGCGATTTCAGTAGAAAGACGTTCGGTCTGCTTGTCGTCAATCTTGTCTGCACCTACAATGACGCGGAGCTCGCGACCTGCCTGGATAGCATAAGTCTTGGTTACGCCCGGATAAGACATGGCCAATTGTTCGAGGTCGTTGAGGCGCTTGATGTATGCTTCTACAATTTCACGGCGTGCACCTGGGCGAGCACCAGAGATGGCATCACATACCTGAACGATAGGAGCCAAGAGGCTGGTCATTTCCACTTCATCGTGGTGAGCACCGATGGCGTTGCAGATGTCTGCTTTTTCCTTGAACTTTTCGGCAATCTTCATACCATAGAGTGCGTGTGGCAATTCGCCTTCTTCATCAGGCACCTTACCGATATCGTGCAACAAGCCGGCGCGTTTTGCCTTCTTCGGGTTCAAGCCGAGCTCAGCTGCCATT
>JAFYWH010000005.1 GCA_017558175.1 Bacteroidaceae bacterium | reverse complement strand
GAGGAAACCCTCTACAACTTCGGTCGCTATCTCATGATCAACACCTCCCGTCCCGGAAGCCTTCCGGCAGGTCTGCAAGGCATCTGGAATGGCATGACGCATGCACCTTGGGGCAACGACTATCATAGCAACATCAACCTGCAGATGGTGTACTGGCTCCCCGAGACCGGCAACCTCAGCGAGTGCCACCACTCCATGTTGGACTATCTGGATGCCATGCGCAAGCCTTTCCATCAGAACACCCGAGAGTACCTCACCGCCATTGGCGAAGACCCCGAGAAGGTGAAAGACGGATGGATAGTCTATACCTCACACAACCCGTTTGGAGCCGGCGGATGGCAAGTCAACCTGCCCGGTGCTGCCTGGTACGGCCTGCACTTGTGGGAACATTTCGCCTTTACCAACGACACCCTTTATCTGCGTAACCAGGCCTACCCCATGCTGAAAGAGCTTTGTCATTATTGGGAAGCCAACCTCAAGCCATTGGGTGCCGGAGGCAAAGGATTCGAGTCGAACTACCAACCGGTAGACGTCAGTCTATACCCCGAACTGGCTGATGTACAAGAAGGTACGTTGGTTGTACCCAACGGATGGTCGCCCGAACACGGTCCTCGAGGCGAAGACGGTGTAGCCCACGACCAGCAGATTGTGAGCGAACTTTTCCAGAACACCATCCGTGCAGCCGAAGTTCTTGGAGTAGACCAGGAATGGAGCGAACAGCTGAAGAACCTTCGCCAACGCCTCCAACAACCCGAGATAGGCAAGGAAGGCAACCTCATGGAGTGGATGATAGACCGCAATCCGGATACCGACCATCGCCACACCTCCCACCTCTTCGCCGTATTCCCAGGTAGCCTCATCAGCTACGAGAAGACACCGGAGCTGGCCGAAGCTGCTCGCAAATCCATCGAGTTCCGCAAGAACACCGGCGATAGCCGACGCTCATGGGCATGGGGATGGCGAAGCATGGTATGGTCCCGTTTGCACGATGGAGACATGGCTCACCAGATGATCGAAGGCCTCATCACCCACAACATGCTCGACAATCTCTTTGCCAGCCATCGTGTCCCCTTGCAGATAGACGGAAACTACGGTATCGCAGCTGCCATGCTCGAAATGCTCATCCAGTCGCACAACGATGTCATCGAACTGCTGCCTGCACCTACCCGCCATTGGCCAGAAGGTTCGGCCTACGGACTCAAGGCCAGAGGAAACATCGAGGCCGATATCCGTTGGAAGGACGGCAAGGTTACCCATTGGGAACTCCGCTCGCCTCAGAAGAGAAAAGTAAAGGTACTGGTCAACGGAGAGTACCACGAAGTTGAACTTAAATAATCAATCCCCAACCGTGACAGCAAAACTCAACATCCGCCCGGCAAGCCTCATCAGCATCGTCTATCTGCTGCTTGCCCTGCTATACTTTTCACCCGTTGCGGTAGCCTACAAGTTAGCCTTCCCGCTGGCCTTCCTCACCCTCTGTGCCCTGCGCTTCAGCACTTGGCCCATGGTGCTGGCCATGGGATTCTCCGCCTTGGGCGACTACATGGGTGTGTGCCACAACTTCTGGGGACAGATGGGAGGCTTCGCCTTGGCACACATAGCCTACCTCCTTTTCTTCTGCCGCACCAGCCCCGAAGAAAGAACCTCGGAGGGAATGAAATGGAAATCGGCCATCGTCATTCTGTACGGAGTGGTGGTAGGTCTGCTCATCGTTCCGCATGTACATGGATTCCTGCAAGCAGGCGTGTCGGTCTATGTCCTGCTCATCCTCACCATGTGCATCCTGGCGTGGAGGCAGAAGAATCCCTACTATGCCTTGGGCGCTTGGCTCTTCGTGTTCTCGGACACCATTCTGGCATGGAACAAGTTCGTGTCACGCATCGAGTGGGCCGGCTACCTCATCATGATACCTTATTATCTCGGCCAACTCATCCTGTTTATGCAGAGCATGCGTAGCCGGGAACAAAACCTAACGAAATAATTATAAACCATAAATTATACTATTATGAAAAAAAGATTCGTACTGCTCCTGGCATCCGTTTGCGTGGTGCTTTCTATGGGAGCCCAAACCAAGACTGTAGAGTCCAAGACCACCTTTGCAAAGGAAGCCCTCCAACCCTATATCGATAGCGGTCAGCTGGCTGGAGCTATCAGCGTGTTCTACAAGGACGGCGTTCAAGAAACCTGCTGCATCGGATATGCCGACGTAGCTCAGAAGCGCCCCATCGAGATGGACAACGTGTTCATGCAATGCTCACAGACCAAAGGCTTCTGCGGTGTGACCATCGCCAAGTTGGTAGAAGAAGGTAAGCTCTCGCTCGACGATGCCGTATCCAAATACCTTCCGGAGTTCAGCGAACTTTGGGTGCAGGCATACGATAAGGATGGCGTGCGCATGCTCCGCAAGGCCAAGAATGTGCTCACCGTCCGCATGGTGCTCAACCACACCGGCGGATTCCCGTTCGAAATCAGTGCCAAGCGTAACGATGTGCGTGGTGGCGGATGGACAGGCGGTGCCCCACTTCGTCAGGTAGCCTCCATTGCAGCAGCCTCGCCTATCATGTTCGAACCGGGTACAGGCGATTTGTACTCCAACACCGGCATCGATATCGGTGCAGCCATTGTCGAAGTCATCACCGGCATGAAGTGGGAAGACTACCTCAAGCAAGAAGTGCTCGACCCATTGGGCATGAAGTCCACCTGGTTCTGGCCTACCGACAAGCAGCTCAAGACCAAGATCGAGCTATACGAAACTCAGAAAGATGCCCCAGCCAAGTGGGTAGAAGAAATGGGATGGCAACAGCGTCCGTATAACGATGGCCATGTGTTTACCTCAGCCGGTGCCGGCCTCTGGACCACTGCCAACGATCAGCTCAAGTTCTACAAGATGCTCATGAACCTCGGCTTGGGCGAAAACGGTGTACGCATCCTCAAGGAAGAAACCGTGAAGGAAATCCTGGCCCGCACCACCCGTCCGACATCCATGGCCGGCTACTCCCTCGGCCTCTCTGCTCCGGTAGAAGATACCGAAGACTCATGGTTTGGCCACGGCGGTGCTTGGGGCACCAACTGCTCCGTAAACTGGCACAAGAAGGAACTGAAGCTTTGGGTAGTACAGAATGCAGGTGGCGGACAGCCATGGAATCCAGCTGTAGCCAAGGCAGCCGAAAAGTTCTTCGCCCAACCGTTCGACAACTCGAACGTCGATGCTTATACGGGTAGAACCAAGTAAAATTTGATTTTTAAACAAGTATAGAAACAATAAAAGCGGAACCGATTAAAGTTCCGCTTTTATTTATCCAATATTCGTACCTAATTTCAACAAATCCAGTTAATACTCACTTTCGCACTCTTCCACCAATCCTTGGCAAAGCTCCTTCATGTCCTTGCGCATGCCTGTAATGAACAGATAAAGAATCAGTACCAGAGCATTGCAGATACTCAACATTCCGAAACCAAACAAAGCCATCAATGCACTGAAGAAGATGTATACCCCTACGATGATGCTTTCAACATCCATGCCCTTCACTTCCTTCCATGTAGATTTCTTTTCCATATTCTTATAGATTAAAAGGTGATTAATTTCTGTTTCATGGTACAAAGGTCAGCGTAACTTGTACCATAATCTGGAACAAGTTGAAGAAAAACCGCATTATTTTTGAAAAAATCACCGAAAAAGGCTTTATTTGTATCCTGTTAAACCTACGAATACCATGAAAATAGCCGATATATTCAAGCAATACATCTGGATAACCGATACCCTTTATCGCACAGGTGGCCTCACTTTTCAAGAACTGAACGAACGCTGGATGAAAACGGAGATGAGTGGAGGCTTGCCCATACCACGCACCACCTTCATCCGTCACAAGGAAGACATCGAGAACATGTTCGGTATCTGCATCGAGTGCCAGCGCAAGGGAGGCTACTTCTATTATATAGAAAACAACGACTTCATGCGGAACAACCACCTGCAAGAATGGATGCTCGATTCACTCTCCATCAGCAGCATGCTCATGGAAAGTTCCTCGCTACAAGACCGCATCGTACTTGAAAACATCCCCATGGGAAAGGAATACCTGCAGCCCATCATCAACGCCATGAAGCAAGACCACAAGCTGCTGATGACCTACCACAAGTTCGGACAGCGGGAAGGATACACCATCCAGATTGAGCCATACGCCATCAAGGTGTTCAAGCAACGGTGGTATCTGGTAGCCATGAGCCCCAAGCGAGAAACTCCCTCCGTCTATGCGCTCGACCGCATCGAGCATCTGGAAGAAACGGAAGAGAGCTTCCACTTTCCCGAAGATTTCGATGCCGAAGCCTTCTTCAGAGACTGCTACGGAGTGCTGAGCGGAACCGGCGACAAGGCCCAACGCATCGTGGTTCGTGCGTACGCCCCATACATGAATTACTTGCGTACGCTTCCGCTGCATCATTCGCAAAAGGAAGTGCTCAGTACCGACGAGTATGCCGACTTCGAGTTCTACCTCCGCCCCACCTTCGACTTCCGTCAGGAGCTGCTTGCCCAAGCGCACGATGTAGAGGTACTGCAACCGGCCAAGTTCAGGGAAGAGATGAAGGAAACACTGGAGAAGATGCTTAGCCGGTATCAGATAAAGAAAGAAGAATAATGAAAAAAGCGTATCTTGGCAGTTTGGCCTTGATACGCTTCTGTTTTTATTTGCTTAATCTTCCGTGTCGGGTAATATGGCCTGTGCCCATTCAGGCACATCGGTTACATACATCTTTCCCATTGCACCATTCACCAAACGGAACTGTATTTTTGCTTCTTCTCCATCCACGGAGTTGTCATACACATAAAGACGGTCAACAATGGAAGAAACCTTGACACAATTAAATATAGATTTTCTGTATCGTGAAATGATTTTCGTAATGGGAACATCATGTCCACCTTTCATTACACGATTCGCAATTCTCGCAGCATTAATTGTTGGATTCGCAGTAGCGATAAAAAATATTCTGATAAAGAAACCCGCTTTCTTTGCTCTTTCAATGAAATCCACTTTATCATCAGCAGACATTACAGTTTCAAATATCAGACTTTTCTTTTCTTGCAGACATCTTTCACGCCATTCCGCACAATAGTTTGCAGCATTCAATACGGCTTCCTTACTGTTCCAATCGCCGAACACTTCTTTTGCTATAATATCCGGATTTATATAAACAGCATCTTCCATCCATTCATGCTTCAAAAGCCTTGAAGTCACAGAAGTCTTACCAGACCCATTAGGCCCAGCAATAACAATCAGCAACGGATTGTGTTCCTTTTCACCCATTGATGGCATAAGTTTGACGGTTCAACCATTCTTTTCTTATAGCTTTAGCTTCATTCTTCAATGATTCAAAGAATTCACCCATAACCTCTTCATTACTTTCACGAGCTTCTTGAGCTACTTCTTTCATCAACTGACTCAGCATTTCATCACTCGGTTCTTCACCCGAACTGAATCTATAAGCATTCATTTCCTTTTCAGACATAACGGCTTTCTTTTATCTATTCTTACCACAAAAATAACAAATATCTTTCTAATTTGCATAGAAAATTATCTTTCATTAAAAGAAATAACCTTTTTCTCTCTCCATCTACTAAATTTCGACTTATTTAGTTTGTTACCAGTTCTAGCTATCAGCAAGGTTTGAATGATTTTTAGGCATTTCTAAGGTTGTCTTTCCTTATATATGCTTTTTCTTCTAAAAATATACTCTCTTTTGTTTCCTTTTTAGTACCTTTGACGTATTGGAAACAACTCACTTCGCATATAGAAGGACAAGGGGTATGTTGTGATTTGCTTTCTTTTTAGTACCTTTGACGTATTGGAAACAACATTGTTCGATTAAAATCTTGGACTCAATTGTTGTGATTTGCTTTCTTTTTAGTACCTTTGACGTATTGGAAACAACCATCCGCCCTTGTCATTGCGGAAACCGACGGTTGTGATTTGCTTTCTTTTTAGTACCTTTGACGTATTGGAAACAACCCAAATGAGCAGAAGTAACAGGCTGATTATGTTGTGATTTGCTTTCTTTTTAGTACCTTTGACGTATTGGAAACAACTGGATATGGATGAGATGTTCCGCACAAGCTGTTGTGATTTGCTTTCTTTTTAGTACCTTTGACGTATTGGAAACAACGTATGGCAGAGATTAACGACGACCAATTGGGTTGTGATTTGCTTTCTTTTTAGTACCTTTGACGTATT
>JAFYWH010000054.1 GCA_017558175.1 Bacteroidaceae bacterium | reverse complement strand
TCTTGATTAATGAAGCCGAATCCGGCAAATATGCTTTTGTAAAATGCTATCCCGGCAAGACGAAAGAGGTACGTGCATGGATTGAGCAGAAGCTCCGCGAAACATTACCCAGCAGTGTGGAACCCCAAATCAGCACTTTACTGAAGGACATCGAAGAATATCAATCGCTGGAACACACCTTGAAGGGTATCATCCTGTTCTTCTCCATCGTGTGTCTGGTCATTACGTTGCTGGGGGTATATTCTGCCATCACCCTCGATACCGAACGCCGACAGAAGGAAGTGGCCATCCGCAAGGTGAATGGAGCAGGGCTGAAAGAAATCATCTTGCTCTTTGCCCGTCTGTACTTGTGGATGCTGGGCATAAGCTTTGCAATTGCTGCCCCCATCATTTATTTGATTCTCCAACTATGGAAGCAGATGTATCTGGTGTTCTTCAATGATGGCATCCTCTATTGGGGTGGTATCTTGTTAGGAGTGACTATCATTACAGCACTGACAGTTATCTTCCACATATTGAAAATCGCCCGCATCAATCCGGCAACAATCATTAAGAATGAATAAAGAAACAATTATTAAAAACAACTTAAATACTTATCATTATGATTAAGACTGAAAACTTACAGAAAATCTTCAAGACAGAAGAAGTAGAAACATGGGCTTTGCACAACGTAAGCCTCGAAATCAAGGAAGGTGAATTTGTAGCCATCATGGGTCCATCGGGTTGCGGTAAGTCTACTTTGCTGAACATCCTCGGCTTGCTCGACAATCCTACCAATGGTACTTATCAACTGAACGGAACCGATGTGTCGAAGTTCAGTGAAGCCGAACGTACTAACTTGCGTAAGGGGGTGATTGGTTTCGTATTCCAAAGCTTCAACTTGATTGATGAACTGAATGTATACGAAAACATCGAGCTTCCGTTGCTCTACATGGGTGTACCGAAGGAAGAACGCAAGCAGCGTGTGGAAGAAGCGATGAAGCGTATGGACATTGCTCACCGCGTAAAGCACTTCCCGCAACAGCTTTCGGGTGGTCAGCAACAGCGTGTAGCCATTGCCCGTGCCGTGGTAGCCAACCCAAAGATTATCCTGGCCGACGAACCTACCGGTAACCTCGACTCGAAGAACGGTAAGGAAGTGATGGATCTTCTTACTCAGCTGAATCGCGAAGGTACTACCGTGGTGATGGTTACTCACTCGCAGCACGATGCCGGCTATGCTACCCGCACTATCAATTTGTTCGATGGACAGGTAGTGAATAGTGTGAGAATGTAATATAAAAAGTAAATGAGGGGTGTAGAAATACACCCCTCATTTACTTTTTATATTACATTTCCCACCCGAAAGCTTCGGCTACGGCAGGGAATACAATCTTGCCGTTCACAATGTTCAAGCCCTTCTTTAAGCCCGGATCGGCTTCGCAAGCCTTTTCCCAACCCATATCGGCCAAGCGGATGGCATACGGAAGGGTGGCGTTGGTGAGCGCAAGGGTAGAAGTATAAGGCACGGCACCCGGAATATTGGCCACGCAGTAGTGTATTACGCCGTCCACCTGATAGGTAGGTTCGGCATGAGTGGTAGGGTGAGAGGTTTCGAAGCAACCGCCCTGGTCGATGGCCACGTCTACCAATACGGAACCCTTCTTCATGAGCTTTAGCATGTCCTTGGTGATGAGGTGAGGAGTCTTGGCACCCGGAATAAGTACCGCACCCACTACCAGGTCTGTAGTAGGAAGTTCCTGCTCGATATTGTAAGTAGAAGAGAAGAGGGTCTTCACGTTCTTAGGCATGAACTCGTTGAGCTGACGGAGGCGAGGCAGGCTGATGTCGCAGATGGTTACATCGGCTCCCAATCCGGCTGCCATCATGGCTGCGCTGGTACCTACGATACCGCCACCCAGTACCAAAACCTTGGCTGGCTTCACACCCGGTACACCGCCCAAGAGGATACCGCGTCCGCCTTGAGGCTTTTCGAGGAAGCGGGCACCTTCCTGGCATCCCAGCTTACCGGCCACTTCGCTCATAGGCACGAGCAACGGGAGGGCACCGTTGCGGTCTACCACCGTTTCGTAGGCCAAGCACACGGACTTGCTCTTCATCATGGCTTCGGTGAGTTCCTTGTCGCAAGCAAAGTGGAAGTATGTGAACAGCAACTGGCCTTCGCGCACCAATGGATATTCACAAGCTATCGGTTCCTTTACCTTGACAATCATTTCGGCTATGGCGTACACCTCTTCGATGGTCGGGAGAATCTGTGCGCCGGCCTTTTCATATTCTTCATCTGCAAAGCCACTGTTGATACCCGCGGTATGCTGAACGTATACCGTATGACCTCTTTGAACCAACTCGCGTACTCCGGCAGGAGTCATGGAAACGCGATTTTCGTTGTTCTTGATTTCTTTAGGAATTCCGATAATCATAATCGTATAGTTTAAGGGTTTAACCACTCCAAAGGTAACAAAATGTCAGAAAAGTTGGTTGCCAACACGAAGTTTTTTTTGCCCCGATTCGCATGTTTTGTAACATGATTTGGTCGGGATTTGTGAATTTATTTGTAAGTTTGTGCTATGAAAAGAATTTGGACTCAGAAAAACAACATACGAGGCTGGTTTTGCGCTATCCTGATGGGTGCTTCGGTGGCACTTCCGGCTCAAGAAAAGACAGGAAATCCCTTTATCTCTCCCTTCGATTTTCCCTTGCTGCTGAGCGGGAATTTCGGTGAATTGCGTGCCAACCACTTCCATGGTGGGGTGGACTTCAAGACGCAGGGAGTGGTGGGCAAGCCCATCCGTTGCATTGCCGACGGATACATCAGCCGCGTTACCATAACTCCCGGAGGATACGGACAGGCGGTGTACATTACCCACACCAACGGATACACCTCGGTGCACGGGCATCTGCACAAGTTCATGGACGAGGTAGAGAAGGTGGTAAGGGCTTATCAGTATGAGCACGAGACCTTTGCGGTGGACTTGACCTTCGGTGCCGACAAGTTCCCCTTGAAGCAGGGTGAGGTATTTGCCTTGGCCGGAAATGAAGGCTACTCGTTCGGTCCGCACCTGCACATGGAAATCCGCAAGACCGATACGGAAGAATACATCGACCCGCTACAGTTCTACATGGATCAGGTGAAGGACAAGGTAGCTCCGCGCGCCACCCATGTGATGCTTTATCCGCAAGCCGGAAAGGGTGTGGTAAATGGCACGCAGCGCAAGAAAATAGTATCGTTGGCGGGTCAGCAGTCGCCCATCACTGCTTGGGGAAAGATAGCTGTGGGCCTCAAGGCCTTCGACTACATGGACGGCACATCGAACAACTACGGGGTGCGTTCGGTTACTCTGCTGGTCGATTCGGAAGAAGTCTTCCGCAGCACGGTAGACGGATTCTTGCCCAACGAGAACCGCATGATCAATGCTTGGACAGACTACGAGGAATACGTGAGCCGCAACAGCTGGTTCATGCGTTCGCAGGTGCTGCCGGGAAACACATGGCGCATGCTTCAGGCCGACGAGGAGGGGGGAGTGGTGACCATCAACGAGGAGCGTCCGTACGAGTTCCGCTACATATTGGAGGACTTGTATGGTAACCGCAGTACCTACAAGCTGGTGATTCACGGCAAGCAGCAGAAGATAGCACCGCTGGACGAAGGCAAGCATTACCTGGCATGGAACGAGGGGCATGTGGTGCGCAAGCCGGGCATGGAACTGGTCATCCCGAAAGGTATGCTGTATCAGGATGTGGACCTGAACTGCAAGGTGATAGCCGATTCGCTGGACATCTCCTTCGACTACCAGTTGCATGACAAGGCCGTACCGCTTCACGGAGGCTGTTCGCTGAAGATAGGCGTGCGTAACTTCACCGTGGCCGACAAGTCGAAGTATTACGTAGCCCGCAAGTACAAGGGCAGAAAGGCATCGGCAGGTGGCCGTTTGGAAGACGGATACATGCATGCCCAAATACGCGAGTTGGGAACGTATACGGTAGCAGTAGATACCATTACTCCGAGAATCGTTCCGCTGAACAAGCCGCAGTGGAAAACGGGCAACATTCAGTTCGTGATACGCGATGCGGAAACGGGCATCAAAGACTATAAGGTATACATAGACGGCGAGTTTGTCCTCTTCAAGTTCAGCTCGAAGAATGCAAGGCTGAGCTGCATGCATCCTGAGCGGATAAAGCGTGGAGGCAAGCACACGATGGAGGTAATCGTTACCGACTATTGTGGGAATGAGGCAAAGGAAGAATTTCAGTTTTAGTTCCCAAAATCCCCCTTGTGAAGGGGGTAGGGGGATGTTCCTTAAGTATTGAATTACGAATGAATTTCCCTCTTGGCGGATGTTACATCCCCCTGGCCCCCTTCTTAAGGGGGATATAGTTATGAAAATATCAATTTTAAACAATAAAAGAACATGAAAAACAGAATTTTGTTAGTAGCAACCCTCTTGGTGGCAGGCATTGCACAGGCATTGGCTTGTACCAACTTTATAGTGGGTAAGGGTGCATCGAAGGATGGCTCTGTTATGGTTTCTTATTCGGCCGACTCATACGGTCTGTTCGGCGAGTTGTATCACTATCCGGCTGCCAAGCATGCCAAGGATGCGATGCGCAAGATCTACGAATGGGACTCGGGCAAGTACTTGGGCGAAATCAAGGAAGCTCCGGAAACTTACAACGTGATTGGTAACATGAACGAATTCCAGGTTACCATTGGCGAAACTACTTTCGGCGGTCGCCATGAATTGCATGACTCAAAGGGTATTATGGACTATGGTAGCTTGATTTATGTGGCTCTCCAGCGCTCGCGCACAGCTAAGGAAGCTATCAAGGTGATGACTGAACTCGTGAAGGAATACGGTTACTACAGTAGTGGTGAATCGTTCTCTATTGCCGACCCGAACGAAGCATGGATCATGGAAATGATCGGTAAGGGCGAAGGCGTGAAGGGTGCCGTATGGGTAGCTGTCCGCATTCCGGACGATTGCATCGCTGCACATGCCAACCAGGCTCGTATCCACCAGTTCCCATTGGACGACAAGGAAAACTGCCTCTATTCTCCTGATGTCATCTCTTTCGCTCGCGAAAAGGGTTACTTCAGCGGTTTGAACAAGGACTTCAGCTTTGCCAATGCATACTGTCCGCTCGATTTCGGTGGCTTGCGTGCTTGTGAAGCCCGTGTATGGAGCTTCTTCAACATGTTCAACAAGGAAGCAGGTGCCAAGTACCTCCCGTACATCGAAGCCAAGACTACTGAACCGATGCCTCTCTACATTAAGCCGGACAACAAGGTGTCTGTACGCGACATCCAGTGGGCTATGCGCGACCACTACGAAGGCACTGCACTCGACATTACCAACGATGTAGGTGCTACTGCTTACAAGATGCCGTACCGTCTTTCTCCGTTGACATTCGAAGTCGATGGTCAGAAGTACTTCAACGAGCGTCCTATCTCTACTCAGCAGTCGGCCTTCACCTTCGTGGCTCAGATGCGTTCTAACCTTCCGAACGAAATCGGTGGTGTGCTCTGGTTCGGTACAGACGATGCCAACATGATGGTGTTCACTCCGGTATATTGTTGCACTAACCGCTTGCCTAAGTGCTACTCAAGCGAAATTGCCGACTGTGTGACATTCTCTTGGGAATCGGCATTCTGGATGTACAACTGGGTAGCCGACATGATCCGTCCGCGTTACAGCATCATGATTGACGATATGCGTGCCGTACAGAACAAGTTGGAAGACACTTATGCCGATGCACAGGCAGGTATTGAAAACGCTGCTCTTGCCTTGCATGCCAAGGATCCGAAGAAGGCCGTTGAGTTCTTGACTAACTATACTGAAATGACAGCCCAGTGTGCCGTAGACGAATGGAAGAAGTTGGGCGAATACATCATCGTGAAGTACAACGACGGTGTTATCAAGAAGACCAATGCAGACGGTAGCTTCATGCGTCCGAAGTACGAACAGGGCCACAACGCACCGCTCGTACGCCCGGGTTATCCGAAGGAATTCTTGCAGGAAATCGTGAAGGCTACAGGCAACCGCTACAAGGTTTACATGGAATAAAAAGAGGAACAAAATAGTCTGTTGACACAAATTGTCATTCAGACGACCGTAGGGAGGAAGAATCTCGGTGGCATCCACGTTGATGTTATCGAGATTCTTCGCTTTGCTCTGAATGACACCATACTTTTTATTTGTATTTTATTCCTTAAAAAATAGGAATTGTGAAGTGAAACCATTATTTTTGCATATTATTGGTTTAACATTTAAATTATTAGACTCATGGAAAACGAAGAATTGATCAAATTAGTGACTGAGAAGGCTAATAAGTGGCTTACTGCTGCATACGATGCAGAAACTCAGGCTGAAGTGAAGCGCATGTTGGAAAATGAAGATAAGACAGACCTTATCGAATGTTTCTATAAGGACCTCGAATTCGGTACAGGTGGTCTCCGTGGTATCATGGGCGTTGGTAGCAACCGCATGAACATCTACACTGTAGGTGCTGCTACTCAAGGTCTTTCTAACTACTTGAACAAGAACTTTGCTGATTTGGAACAAATCTCTGTATGTATCGGTCACGA
>JAFYWH010000004.1 GCA_017558175.1 Bacteroidaceae bacterium | reverse complement strand
TGGCATGCAAAGTTCAAGTCTTCCAATACCTTGTCCATTACCATGTCGCGGTCATCACGTGCGCCATAAGTCATTTCTGGGTCGGCTGGGTCTACAGGAACTTCAATCCACTGTACGTCGCCATACATACGAACCAACTGGAAGTACTGCCATGCGCGGTTCAAGCGTGCAATACCGATGAACTTGTTCTTGTCGTTGTCCGAAAGAGTTGAGTTGGCTACATTGGTAATGATGTAGTTTGCACGACGGATTTCAGTAAACGGAGCACTCCAGTTTGAAGAAGATGCTGGAACGTTTGTATTTTCCCATTTTGCAAATGAGTTACCTGCCTGGTCGTCACTCAACGTCTTTGCATAGAACCAACCCAAACTACCGGAATTACCATAACCTATGTATTGGTTGTAGAATGTGTTACACTGGTTGGTTACGTTGGCTGCATTGTTCCAATAAGTCGGGTTACTGGTCTGTTGGTCCAACGGATAACGGTTGTCGTCGATAAAGTCGTCGCAACCCACAAGTGCTGTAGCCGCTAATGCGATAGCACAAAGTTTATATATTGCTTTCATCTTGTTTCTAATTTAAAAGGTTATTAGAATGTTACTTGAAGACCTACTGATACGGACTTGGTAATCGGTGTTGCACGACCCCAAGAGTTGCCAGAGTTAGAGTTCAATTCCGGGTCAAGTGGATAATCGCTGTTGCCGCGGAAGAGTGTGAACATGTTGTCGGCGCTGAAGTATACGCGTGCTCTCTGGATATAAGCCTTCTTGGTCAACAATTGTGGAATAGTATAACCAATAGTGATGTTCTTCAAGCGGAGGTATGACATGTCAGAAATGTATCTGCTCTGTGGGTAGAAGTTGTTTCTACCTGCACTGATACCTGATACGCTACCGCTACCTTCGTTACCCGGATACATACATGGATAAGTGTTCGATTGGTTTACAATATAGTCAGTAATCTTACCATTGTCGTCGAATACCATCTGGTTGTAAGATTCCATGTGTGCGTAAGTAGCATCGGCACCACGCATCAACGGCATTACGAATGCAGAAGTTGTCCACATTTCACGCTTGCCTACACCTTGGAAGTAGAAGTCGAAGTCGAAGCCCTTCCAGTCACCCCCTAAGTGGAAACTGTATTGGTAACGAGGCTGAGTATTACCGATCTTCTTCAAGTCACCATGGTCGTCGGCTGTACCCTTACCGCCATCGATTACACCGTCACCATTCAAATCCTTGAATTTGATATCACCAGGGCCGTATACGAATGTGCCTTTTTCCAAACCTGTTTGGTCGGCTACGCCATTCGCATAAATCCAAGAACCATCTGCGTTCTTACCGGTAAAGTCTGATTTTTCGAAGTAACGGTCTGTTTCAAAGCCCCATACAGCCCCGTATTCAGCACCTGAATAGTGGTTGTTGAGGGTCTTCGATGGGTTGTTCCATTCTGTAACCTTAGTAGTATAGTCAGACAAGATCGCGTTTACGTAGAAGTTGAAGTCACCGAAGCGCTTGTTCCAGTTTACAGAAACTTCCCAACCACGTGAGCGGAGTGAACCTGCGTTGGTCAATGGAGCCGATGCACCTACTGTGTTAGGCAATGTAACGCCCGGAGCAATCATGTCCTTAGTGTCGCGTTGGAACACGTCCAAACCTACGTTCAAAGAGTTGTTCAAGAAACCGAGGTCAAGACCGATGTCGAGTGTGCGTACGCGTTCCCAACCAAGGTCTGAAGATACCAATGTAGGCATGTTGGCCATAGGCAATTTGTTGGAACCGCTTACCCAGTAAGAGCTACCTGCTGCGATAGAGCTGATAGTAGAGATAAAGCGGTTGGAGCCAACGTTGTCGTTACCGATTTCACCCCATGATGCACGCAACTTACCATTGCTGATTACATCCTTCAATGGTTCGAAGAATGCTTCTTCAGAGAAGCGGTAACCTGCAGAAACTGAAGGGAAGAAGCCCCATTGTTGGTTGGCAGGGAAGCGTGAAGAAGTGTCGTAACGAGCGTTAGCTTCGAACAAGTAGATGCCCTTATAGTCGTAGTTTACACGGCCGAAGAAACCTGCTGTAGCCCAATGTGAAGCCGATGATGTTACGGTTTGGGTACCTGTAGCCAAGTTCAATTCCGGAAGGTCATTGTCGTTCAATTCAGTTCGCTGGGCGCTGAAATAACGGTTCTGTTCCTTGTCGGCTGTGAAACCGGCCATTACCTTCAAGTTGTGATCCTTGGCGAAAGTCTTTTCGTAAGAACCGAAGATGTTGGTTGTCCAACGGCCAATCTTGGTGTTGGTCTGGGTCTGGTAGGTAGCCGATTGCTGTACACCGTAGTAAGGTTCAGAGATATTGCCACCCCAAGTGTTGAATACGTAAACAGGAACTTTTGCATATTCATTGTTGCGGTTGGTAAGGTCATAAGTAAAGTCTGCCTGCAAATTCAAACCCTTGATGATTTCAGCCTTCACGTAGCTGTTGATACGGGTAAAGCTTGTTACATCGTGGTCGTCGCCAGCTTGCTTTTGGTAAGCGATACCGTTCACGCCGTCTATGGCGTCACCGTTAGCATCGCGCATGAAGCCGTAAGGACCGAAGTAGCTACCCCAGCGCCACATGTAAGTATACGTGTTACGCCAACGGTTTGGTGAATCGTAAGTCTTGTTCACGAAGTTGAAACGGAAACCAGTTTCCAACCAGTCTGTCAACTTCACGTTGAAGTTGGCATTTACGTTGTAACGTTGCAATTGGTCTGGGTTGAAGTTCATCTGGCCTTCCTTGTCTGTGTAACCGAAGCCCAAATAGTAATTAGCCTTACCTGTAGAACCTGATACGCTCAAGTTGTGAGTTTGTGCAGGTGCAGTCTGGAACATGATGTCTTGAACATCCCAGTTTGCATAATACATAGCACCGCTACCGTCAGGGTTCACGTAGTAGTCACCCACATCGCTCCAGCTTTGGAACGGACGCATTTCGCGATAACCGGCCTTCTTGCCGCCATTCTGTTGTTCCCATGCTTCAGCGTATGGCAACATGGTGTCGAGGTACATACCGAACAATTCGTTGGCAAGACCGGCACGCTTGTTGGCCTGGCTCAATGCCTGGATCTGGCTTGGTACTGAACCATAGTCTGGCAAGTATGTAGCATTGCTCCAAGAGAAGTTGTTAGAATACTTGATAGAAACTCTGTCTTTGCTCTTGGCTGTCTTGGTCTTGATCATGATAACACCACCGGCAGCACGAGAACCGTAGATAGACGCTGAAGCGGCATCCTTCAATACAGAGATGTCTTCGATGTCTTCAGGGTTCAAGAACGAGATGTCGCTCATGGAAACACCGTCGACAATGTAGAGAGGTTTCAAAGTTCCGTTGATAGAACCGACACCGCGGATTTCGATGGAAGCGCTTGCGTTGATGTCACCGCTTGTGTTGGTGATGGTCAAACCTGGAACCGCACCTTGCAAAGCCTTCATTACGTCGGTTTGTGGACGGCCTTCCATAGTCTTGGCAACGTCTACGCTAGAAACGGCACCGGTCAAGTTAGCTTTCTTCTGAGTACCGTAACCTACTACAACGACTTCGTCAAGGAGTTCGTTGTCGTCCTTCAAAGTGATACGCATGTCTTTGGTCACTTTGATTTCTTGAGTCTGGTAACCCACGAAAGAAACCTGAATGGTAGAACCAGGTTTGATGCTCAAGGTGGCTTTACCTTCTACGTCAGTAATGGTACCGTTGGTAGTACCCTTTTGAACCACGTTCGCACCGATGATAGGTTCGCCCTTTGAATCGACGATTGTAACGGTGATGTTGGAAGTCTGCTGTTGTTCCATGGTTACAGGAGCTTCAGCTGCATGTGCCATCACTTGACCGCCACTTAAAAACAGTGCACAAATGGCCGCTGTCATGAGAGTCTTGCTGGATGCAAATCCTCTTCTTTTGTGTTCTTCATTCATAGTGATTAAAATTTAGTTATTGGTATTTAAGGTGTTTTGGTTTTTCACGTTTTTTGCCTTTGGGGTAGTTTGACTGCTCCAACTGCCGTTTACTTGTTTTTCAGTTCCATCGGTGTATGCGTTTAAAGGTTCTTTACAATAATGCCAAGCCTTTTTGTGGGCTGGCTTAATGGTTCTTCAAAAGTATGAAAGTTTTTTCAACTGACCAAGAGATTTGCAGCTTTTTTTGCTTGGTGTAGGCTTTTGGAAAACGCTTGGGCATTCGAAGCAAAACGCCAAGGCGTTTTGATCAAAACGTCAGGGCGTTTTAGTTGAAACATCGGGGCGTTTTTTTTTCTGGTGCCTGAAGGCTGAAATTCATCATCGTCATCATCATTTGCTACTGCTACTACTGCTTCTTCTTCTTCTTCTCTTTAGTCCTATTCTGCAAAAGAAGAAGAGGACTATAGGAGAAGAAGTATCTTCTTTTCTTTATCTTATTTTATTTTAAAAGACGGGTGTTGATTTTCAGGTACTTGCAAGGCTGTTATTTCATATTATTTCGTTTTGCGGCTTCGTTAGCGCATTGTTATGCGTTGTAAACGCACTGTTAGCTTCTTTTTGCAGTACGCTTTTCTTCCATGGGCTTCATTCCTTCTAACAGTATTGGCGAATAAAACTTTTCGCCTTCGATGACGAAAAGCCCGAAGTCGTATAAAACACGGGTGGCTCGAGGCAAGCGCATTTTCACTTGTCTGCCGAGTGTCTTGATCGCGCTGACGGATCCGATGTAATTCTCTTGCATCCGCAGGTATTCTAGTAGAACCCAGAAAAATCCGTAGCCGGCTGCTCCTTCTGCTTCAATTAAAGCCATGATTCCCGAATCGTGTCGTGTTTCCGCATCGTGCGGAAAATATTGAAAGTATCTCATGATGTTATATGTTTTTGATGGACGATAGGTTTGCTTGTTGCAAAGTAACGGATTTTTTTTATTCAGGCAAATTGTTGCAGTCTTTTTTCAAGTTTTTAAATCTCATCTGTTAGTGCCTTTTCGATGAAATAAGCAAAGGAAAACGATTCTTTGTTGACAATTTGCTCCCTTTGTTTTGCTTTGGGCGCATGAATGCCTATTTGGTCGGTAAAATATCCTGATAGACGGGTTAAAAACGGGTTTATTTTTCCTCTGAAAACCTTTTGCGGAATGGAAAAAAGTCGTACCTTTACATTCATTATCCATACCCAAATAAAAGAACTAAACAAGGTTCTGTAATGAAGTTAGGAGATTAACAACCTTTAGTTATAATTATAAATTTAAATCACTATGAATGAAGATCACAAAAGCAGAGGATTTGCATCGAGCAAGACTCTCATGACAGCGGCCATTTGTGCCCTGTTCTTAGGTGGCGGTTCGGTGATGGCTCACGCAGCTGAAGCTCCTGTAACCATGGAACAACAGCAGACTGCCAACATTACCGTTACAGTTGTTGATTCAAAGGGCGAACCGATCATCGGTGCGAATGTGGTAGAAAAGGGTACAACCAATGGTACTATCACAGATTTCGATGGTAAGGCTACTTTGAGTGTCAAGTCAGGCGCTATCGTTCAGGTTTCTTTCGTGGGTTACAAGACTCAGGAAGTGAAAGCAGCTAAGGACATGCGCGTCACTTTGAAGGATGACAACGAACTTCTCGACGAAGTCGTTGTAGTAGGTTATGGTGCTCAGAAGAAGGCTAACTTGACTGGTGCCGTAGCAAACGTAAACGTGGAAGATGCGATTGCCAGCCGTCCGGTAACCGACGTTGCCAAGGCATTGCAGGGTGTGTCTCCAGGTCTTTCTATTACTAACAATCAGGGTGGTGTGGGTACATCATCAAACATCAAGCTCCGTGGTTCTTACGGTTCGTTGAACGCTACTGCTGCCAACAGACCTTTGATCCTTGTGGATAACGTGGAAGTTCCAGACTTGAACCTCGTTAATCCGGACGACATCGAATCAATCTCTGTATTGAAGGATGCCGCTTCATCTTCTATCTACGGTACTCGTGCTGCATGGGGTGTAATCTTGATTTCTACCAAGCAAGGTAAGGCCAACGAAAAGGTGCGTCTTTCTTACTCTAACAACTTTGCATGGCAATCTCCAACCGAACTTCCGGAATTGGCTTCTACTGTAGACAATGCTAAGTTCATTATGGAAGTATTGGGCCGTAAGGGTCAGACTTCAGGTTCATCGGTAGGTTTCTATGTAGACCAAGACTACATCGGTCGTCTCCAGGCTTGGGAAGACAAGTACGGTGGCATGTCTCAAAAGGAATTGGGTGACATCCAGTTGGGTCGTGACGTTGAAATCATCAACGGTAAGACTTATTGGTATCGTCCGTTCGACGCTGTAGACGAATTTACCAAGAAGTGGACTCCACAACAGAACCATAACCTCTCTGTAAACGGTGGTACAGACAAGACCACTTTCAATCTTTCGTTGGGTTACATGAAGCAGGAAGGTGTGATGACATTCAATACTGACCAGTATGACCGTTACACATTGAACAGCAACATCACTACCAAGATTCGCGACTGGTGGAAGGTTCGTACCAACATCCTTTTCACACGTTCGGTTAACTCTCAGCCGTATAAGTATACTTCAGGTTATACAGACGTGTGGTACTACTTGATGCGTTGGCCGCGTTGGTATCCGTACGGACAGTATGAAGGCAAGGACATCCGTTCGGCTGTAACTGAAATCAAGCAGGCTAACCGTGAAACAGTAACAAGCAACTATGTACGTGCGAACTTGGGTACTACCATTACTCCAATCAAGGGTTTGGATATCAACTTCGACTATACATTTGCATTGTACAACCAGAGCCAGCACCGTGCCGGTGGTATCGTACAGGCATGGGATATGTTCGTGGGTTCTCCGTTGACTACTTGGAACTCTAACGTATACGGTTCTTCTCACAACAAGGTAATCCGTACCAGCCAGTATACTATGAATAATGTATTCAAGGCATACGCTACTTATAGCTTCGATATCAAGGACAAGCATAACTTCAAGGTGATGGGTGGTTTCGATGCTGAAAGCCGTGAAAAGTTGGGTCACTATTCTGAAGGTCGTGGTATGATTTCTACTTCATTGCCAGAAATCGGTTTGACAACCAATGAAGAATATTCTCGTACAAACGGTAGCTCATACAACTATAACAATGAGTTTGCTGCAGTAGGTTTCTTCGGTCGTGTAAACTATGACTTCATGGGTAAGTACTTGTTGGAAGCTAACGTACGTTACGACGGTTCTTCTATGTTCCCAGAAGGTAAGAAGTTCGGTTTCTTCCCATCATTCTCTGCTGGTTGGAGAGCTTCTGAAGAAAGCTTCATGGATTGGGCTAAGCCTGCAATGAGCGACTTGAAGATTCGCGGTTCTTGGGGTACAATCGGTAACCAGGACGTAGCTGCCAATACCTTTATTTCTACTATGGCATCTGGTACATCTGGTTGGGTAGTAAACGGTGTGAACTTGCTCCGTTTGAGTGCTCCTACTGTAACTTCGGCTGCTTTGACTTGGGAAAAGGTTACTACTCTTGACCTTGGTTTCGACGCTCGTTTCTTCGAAGGTGAATTCGGTGTAACATTCGACTGGTACCAGCGTGTTACTTCAGACATGCACACTGCCGGTGTGACATTGCCTTCTACTTTCGGTGCTTCAGTTCCTAAGATCAACTACGGTGAATTGACTGCAACTGGTTGGGAATTGGCATTGGACTACAACCACAAGTTCGACAATGGCTTGGGCTTGAACGTTCGCGGTTCTATCTCTCACGTAACTGAAGAAATCACTAAGTGGAGTGATAAGGACAAGTCTGTAACTGGTAACTACTTGGGTAAGAAGCTCGGTGAAATCTGGGGTTTTGAAACAGAAGGTATCTTCCAGACAGAAGAAGAAGTGAAGAATCACGCTAGCCAGGCTAAGTACGAAACAGGTTCGTTCAAGTATGGTGTAGGTGACATCAAGTATAAGGACTTGAATGGTGACGGTGTAATCAACAACGGTGACCCTAACAATAAGGAACACGGTGTAGGTACATTGGAAAACCACGGTGACTTGAAGGTTATCGGTAACTCATTGCCTGACTTTGAATATGGTATCACTATCGGTTTGGATTATAAGGGCTTCGATTTCAGCACTTACTTCCAGGGCGTAGGTAGCCGTGACTACTGGGCATACGGTAACGTGGCTATCCCATCAGGTATGTCGGCTCTCGATGCAATCTTTACTCACCAGACAGACTATTGGACACCGGAAAATAGAGATGCATTCTATCCACGTCCTACAGACCACAACTGGGTGAGCGATGGTCAGAACTTCAAGATTCAGGACCGTTACTTGTCAGACATGTCTTACTTGCGTTGTAAGAACATTACAGTGGGTTACTCTTTGCCTAAGAGCTTGTTGAAGAAGATCGATTTCCAAAAGATGCGTGTTTTCTTCTCTGCTGAAAACATGTTCACATGGGACAACATGCACTTGCCAGTTGACCCTGAAACTACTTCTTGGAAGGGTGCTTGGGCATTCGGTCGTAGCTATCCGTACATGAAGACTGTTTCATTCGGTGTACAAGCTGTATTTTAATTAACCTTTAAATGAAACTATTATGAAAGTCAAAATATTAGGTTTGATGTTTGCCGGAATGGCACTCACTACATCCTGCGAGGATTATTTGACTCGTCCTCCTATGGATACCATCACAGATACCCCGGATTTCTGGGAAAGTGAAGAAAATTACCGTACCATGATGTGGGCGTTCTATGACATCTACTTCGATGGTTATAAGTCAAGCTGGACACGTACAGACTGGTTTGCTGAAACAAACGTAGCTGACTGGGTGGACGACAATGCACAGAAATCGCCTACACACTTCATCAAGTCTGCACCGGGTACAGACTCTGGTTGGAGCTTTACATACGTACGCCGTTACAATCAGTTGATTGACCGTGCTGCTAATTCTAACTTGCCTGAAGAAGCAAAGAACCACTGGTTGGGTATTGCTCGTTTCTTCCGTGCAATGGAATACGCGAAGTTGGTTCGTGATTACGGTGATGTGCCTTGGTATGACACTGTAATCGAAAATACAGACCTCGAAAACTTGTACAAGCCTCGTACTCCGCGTGCTGAAGTAATGGATCATGTAATGGCCGACTTGCAGTTTGCTGGCCAGAACATCCGTGTTTCTGACGGTGTTGCCGGTTTGCACGTGAACAAGGCTGTAGCTTTGGCATACATGTCGCGCATCATGTTGTTCGAAGGTACTTGGCAAAAGTACAACGCAAAGAACAATGATAAGGCTGCTACTTACTTGAAGGCTGCTAAGGATGCTGCTGACCAGTTGATGAATATGGGTAAGTATAGCCTTTGCGCTAACTTCAAGGATTTGACAACTTCTATCAGCTTGGCTGGTAATCCGGAAACCATCATCTATCGTGAATACGAAGAAGGTATCTTGATGCACAGCTTGATGTCATTCCAGAATACTGAAGCAGAAGGTAGCTCACCTTCACGTTCATTGGTAGAAAGCTATTTGTCGGCAAATGGTTTGCCTATCCACCAAGCAGAAAATACTCAGTACAAGGGTGACAAGTGGTTCTTTGATGAATTCGCTGATCGCGACCCACGTTTGTATGACAATATCGACCCAGCTGGTTTGCGTATCGAAGGTTCGGGCGTTGTAGCTTATGCTGCTACTGGTTATTTCGCTCACTTGTTCGTGAATCCAAGCTTGTTGAACGTTCCTGGCGGTATGTCTTCTACTAACATTACAGACGCTCCAGTAATGAAGCTTAACGAAGTGATGATGAACTACATCGAGGCTGCTGCTGAATTGGCTGATATGGGTGCTTACTCATTGACTCAGGGCGACTTTGACAAGACTATCAACGCTCTCCGCAATCGTCCAAGTACATCGATGCCTGCTGTAACTTTGGCTGGTACTAACTTGGCTGTAAATGGTATCACTATCAATGACCCGGATCGTGATAAGGGTACTATGATTGCTGGTGACTATGAAGTTTCTCCTATCTTGTGGGAAGTTCGTCGTGAACGCCGTACAGAATTGCCATACCAGGGTATCCGTTTCCACGACCTCCGTCGTTGGGGCAAGTTGCACTATGCAGACATGAAGGTGAATCCTAAGTTGAACCGCGGTGCTTACTTGGATAAGGATGCGTTTGTAGCATGGTACAATGAAACAAACGGTACTTCTATCACAGTGGATGCCTTGAAGAGTGTTCAGTTGGACAGCGAAGGTTACATCAAGCCGGCTATCGACGAGTCGTTGCTCCGTACAGTTGAACCTAAGCATTATCTTTACCCAATCCCAACACAACAGATTGCGTTGTACCAATCAAACGGCTATACTTTGAGCCAGAACCCGGGTTGGTAATTAATATTTAACCTATAATCGGAAATCCCTCTCCAAGCAATTGGAGAGGGATTTTTTTTATCTCCAAAAGTGCCGATATTATTTCCGAATATCAAGAATAAAACGTATTTTTGTTTATTAAATACTACTACTATGAAAAAACTTTTACTATTAGCATTGGTTATGTGCTGTACCTTAGTGGGTTATGCACAGAAGTCGCGTGTTGTAATGGGTGCTGAACAGACATCCGAGTATTTCCCTATCCTGAAAGGAAAGCGTGTTGCCATTTTCTCTAATCATACCGGTATGGTAGGCGATAAGCATCTCCTGGATGTTCTCATTGAAAATAAGTTCAACGTAGTAGCTATCTTCTCGCCGGAACATGGCTTCCGTGGCGATGCGGATGCCGGTGAACATGTGAAGAGTTCGGTAGACTCTAAGACTGGTGTGCCTATCTTGTCTTTGTACGATGGTAAGGACAAGAAGCCGAGCGACGAATCGATGCGTAAGTTCGATATCCTGATTGTAGATATTCAGGATGTGGGTCTTCGTTTCTATACTTACTACATTACCATGTGCCGTTTGATGGACGCTTGTGCGGAATACAACCGCAAGGTGTTGTTGCTGGACCGTCCGAATCCGAATGGTCACTATGTAGACGGCCCTATCCTCGATATGAAGTATAAGTCGGGTGTGGGTTGGTTGCCTATTCCTGTGGTTCATGGCATGACATTGGGCGAATTGGCGCAGATGGTGAACGGCGAACGCTGGTTGCCGAAATCACGTGTGTGCGATTTGACTGTGATTCCGTGTAAGAACTATACTCACCAGACTATGTATGAGCTTCCGATTGCTCCGTCGCCAAATCTTCCGAACATGAAGTCTATCTATCTTTATCCGTCTACTTGCTTGTTCGAAGCAACTCCGGTGAGCTTGGGTAGAGGTACAGATGCTGCATTCCAAATTTACGGTCACCCGAATATGAAGGGATATGATTTCAGCTTTACTCCGCGTAGCGTACCGGGTGCCAAGAATCCTCCTCAGCTCAACAAGACTTGCTATGGTGTTGACCTTCGTGGCATGAGCGATGAAGAAATCTGGAAGCGTGGTCTAGACCTTACCTATGTAATCGATGCATATCGTAACTTGAATATGGACGACCACTTCTTCCGTTCGTTCTTTGAATTACTGATGGGTACTGACTATGTACGCAAGATGATTAAGCAGGGCAAGAGCGCTGAAGAAATCAAGGCTATGTGGAAAGACGATGTGGAAAACTTCAAGGTGCAGCGCAAGCCGTACTTGCTTTATGCTGAATAAATAAAAAAAAGAATAAACTTAAATGTCATTCAGACGACCGAAGGGAGGAAGAATCTCGATAGCATAAAGTGGATGCTCCCGAGATTCTTCGCTACACTTAGTTCCGCTCTGAATGACAATGATAAAAATCAAGAATATGACTACTGCTTGGATTGTACTTGCAACGATTGCATTCTATTTTGCGTTACTCTTTGTAATTTCATGGATTACAGGACGTAAGACCAAAAACTCGGAATTCTTTACCGGTGACCGTAAGACACCTTGGTACATGGTGGCCTTTGCCATGATTGGTGCCAGCATTTCGGGGGTAACCTTTATTTCTGTGCCGGGAGCGGTGCTGAACAATGGTTATGCCTATATGCAGATGGTGTGTGGCTTTTTCATAGGCTCGGTTATCGTAGCATTGGTGTTGATTCCGATGTTCTATAAGATGAACCTGCTCAGTATCTATGGATATTTGGAAAACCGTTTCGGGCTTTCGGCTTATCGTACCGGTGCTTGGTTCTTCTTTATCTCGAAGATGTTGGGTGCTTCGGTTCGTTTCTTCGTAGTCTGTGTGGTACTCCAGACATTGGTGTTCGCTCCGTTGGGCATTCCGTTCGAAGTGAACGTGTTGCTGACAGTTGCCTTGATTTGGTTGTACTCATTCCAGGGTGGGGTGAAGTCCTTGATTTGGACTGACTCTCTCAAGACATTCTGTCTCATTGCTTCGGTGGTTTGCTGTATTGTTTTCATTGCCAATACCTTGGACTTGGGCTTTGGTGGCATGATGGGTGCCGTAGCCGACCATTCTACCAGCAAGATCTTCTTCTTGGATGATTTCAACGATGGCCGTTACTTCTGGAAGCAATTTATTGCCGGTGTGTTCATGGTGATTGCAACTACCGGTTTGGACCAGGACTTGATGCAACGTACCTTGAGCTGCAAGAATTTCAAGGAATCGCAGAAGAATATGATTGTCAGTGCATTCATTCAGATTTTTGTAATCGGAATGTTCTTGGTGTTGGGTACTTTGCTTTACATGTATAAGGATGCCTATATGCCGGATGCAACTGCTACTGGTGACTCGTTGTTTGGTGCGGTGGCATGGAGTGAAAACTTCCCGCTCTTTATCGGTATCGTATTCATCATCGGTTTGATTGCTGCCGCTTACTCGGCTGCCGGTAGTGCTTTGACCGCATTGACTACTTCGTTTACTGTAGATATCTTGCAGGCTAACAAGAGCCAGGATGATGCGAAGTTGACTAAGACCAGAAAGATGGTACACATAGCCATGTCGGCTTTGATGATATTGACCATCATCGTATTCTATTACTTGAACGACGATAGCGCCATCAATGCGGTGTATAGCTTGGCTGCTTATACGTATGGCCCTATCTTGGGTATGTTTATCTTCGGTATGGCTTGCAAGAAGCCGGTACGCGATAACTTGGTTCCGGTAGTAGCTGTTGCTTCGCCTATCATTTGCTATATTTTGCAGACAAATAGTGAAGCATGGTTCGGTGGCTATCAAATCAGTTTCGAATTGCTTATTATCAATGGCTTGATTACTGCATTGGGGCTTTGCCTGTTGATTAAGAAAAATAAATAAACTAAAGACGATACTATGAAACGTACATTTAAATATGCTTTGTTGGTTGCTTCCTTGTTTGCACAAGTAGGGAATGCCCAGGAACTTTCGCAAGACATTCGTCAGCAAATAGGTGATTACTTGGATGGCCTTGCAAAGAAGGAAATTGCGGTAGGTCGTGTAAAGATCGACTCGGTAGCGGTGGAAGGAAAGACATTGCAATTGTTTGCCAATGACAATTGGTCTTACTATCCTTTCCGTGAAGACAATGTAGCTGAAATCTATCGAGGAGTAGCATCGTTGCTCCCGGCTGAATTTGCCAAGCATAAGGTACAGATCATAACTCATAAGCGTAGCATGGAGGAATTGGTTCCTCAAGCATTGCTTAGTAAAAAAGACAAGAAGGCCAAGACCTTCAATCCGGAGATAACCAAGCCTTTGGTTACCCGATTGTCTGCTGCACATACTCCAACCAGTGGTATGCTGAACCGCCATATCGCTTTATGGCAAAGCCATGGTTGGTATTATGAACCAAAATTGGACCGTTGGGAATGGCAGCGTGCGCGTATCTTCCAAACAGTAGAAGACTTGTACACCCAGAGCTATGTATTGCCATTCTTGGTGCCGATGCTGGAAAATGCCGGTGCCAATGTGTTGATGCCACGCGAACGTGATACCAATACGGCAGAAATCGTTATTGATAACGACGGTTGCTTGAACAATCGCTCTACCTACTTGGAAAAGACTGGTGACAAGCGTTGGACACAAGGCGTAGGAGAGGGCTTTGCTCATCTTCGTGAGTATTACAAGGATTTTGAAAATCCGTTTAAGGAAGGTACTTATAGAGCCGTTGAAACCATCAAGAAGGGTGCGGAAAGTACCGTAGAATGGATTCCGGAAATTCCGGCAGGTGGTGAATATGCGGTATATGTATCGTACAAGAGCTTGCCGAACAGTGCCGATGATGTTCTTTATACCGTATATCATAAGGGCGGTGAAAGCCAATTCAAGGTGAACCAACAAATGGGTGGCGGCACTTGGATTTATTTGGGTACATTCGGATTCGATGCAGGCAAGAGTCAGGCATTCAAGGTGGTGATGAGCAACAAGTCGGCCAAGGCTGGTAAGATTGTTACTGCCGATGCGGTGAAGATTGGTGGCGGTATGGGTAATGTGGCTCGTGGTAATGAAATCAGTAATTACCCACGTTTCTGCGAAGCTTCCCGTTATTGGTTGCAATGGGCCGGTATTCCTGAAAGTGTTTATTCGGACAGTAAAGGCAAGAACGACTATACAGATGACTACAAGTGCCGTGGTATTTGGGTGAATTATTTGGCCGGTGGTTCGGAAGTGAATCCGGATGAAGATGGTTTGAATATCCCTGTCAACTTGTCGTTCGCTTTCCATACCGATGCAGGTACTACATTGAACGACTCTATCATCGGTACCTTGGGTATCTATTCTACCGAATCTAATAATGAACTGTTTGCTAATGGTTCAAGCCGTTATTTGAGCCATGACTTGACAGACTTGATTCAAACGAATATTGTCAATGACATCCGTACGATGTACGAACCGAATTGGTCTCGTCGTGGTATGTGGAACAAGACTTATTACGAAGCACGTGTTCCTCGTGTTCCGGCGATGTTGCTTGAATTGCTTTCTCACCAGAACTTTGCGGACATGCGATATGGTTTGGACCCTCGTTTCCGTTTCACCGTGAGCCGTGCTATCTATAAAGGTATGCTCCAGTTCTTGGCTGCACAGTATCATACGGATTATGTCGTTCAACCTCTTCCTGTAGACCACATGGCTATCCGTATGGTTAATGACGAAGAAGTGGAACTCACTTGGCATCCGGTAGACGATCCTTTGGAACCGACCGCTAAGGCAGAACAATACATTGTCTATACTCGCATGGGTGATGGCTCATTCGACAATGGCGTGTTGGTCAATGGTAATTCTTATCGCGCAACAATTCCTGCAGGAGTGGTTTGCAGCTATAAGGTGACAGCAGTCAATAAGGGTGGTGAAAGTTTCCCATCGGAAATCCTTTCTGCAGGACGCACTTATCAGTCTAAGGGTAACGTGTTAGTGGTAAACGGTTTCGACCGCATCAGTGCACCGGCTGATTTTGTGGCACCTCCTCCAGGTGATACCATGTATGCCGGATTCTTGGATGATCAGGATCATGGTGTTCCTTATATCAAGGATATCAGCTACATTGGTAAGATGAGAGAATTCCGTCGTGCCATTCCATGGATGGACGATGATGCATCCGGTTTTGGTGACAGCTATGCTGACTATGAAACGATGGTGATTGCCGGTAATACATTCGATTATCCGTCGGTTCATGGTGCTGCTATCTTGAAGGCCGGTTACTCATTCGTATCTTGCAGTGACGAGGCTGTGGAAAAAGGTAATGTAGCCTTGAAGGATTATCCGGTAGTGGATTGGATCTTAGGTAAGGAATGTCAGACCAAGATGGGTAGAGGAGGAGTGACACCTTTGGAATACAAGACATTTACCCAACCTATGCAGGAAGCCATTGCTGCTTATTGTCAACAAGGAGGTAACATCTTCGTTTCCGGAGCATTTGTAGGTACCGACTTGTGGGATAACCGTTTGGCCGAAGCCAATGAGGTAGACCAGAAGTTTGCAACCGAGGTGTTGAAATACAAATGGCGTGTGGGACAAGCTGCAAGAGCAGGAAAAGTGAAATGCATAACTTCTCCTTTCCCGATGCTTACTGGTAACTATACTTATCATCACGAATTGAATTCCGATTCGTATGTAGTGGAAGCACCGGATGCCATTGAACCGGCAACCAAGGATGCATACACCATTATGCGTTACTCGGAAAGTAATTTGAGTGCCGGTGTGGCTTATCAAGGTGATTATAAGACTTGCATCATGGGATTCCCATTCGAAAGTATCCGGACGGAAGCTGAAAGAGAAACCTTGATGGAAGCAATATTAAGTTTTTTTGAACATAAAAAGGAATGAAAAAACTGCTTATAACGCTCGTATTCATGATTTGCCTGTTCCCTTTTGGGGTGCAGGCACAATCTGTTAATTTTCGGTTCGCTCATCTGACCGATTTGCACTTTAGTCCTAACAACCCGAAACCGACAGAGGACTTGTTGCGCTCGGTAGCACAAATCAATGCTACGGAGGGACTCGATTTCGT
>JAFYWH010000053.1 GCA_017558175.1 Bacteroidaceae bacterium | reverse complement strand
GCATTGGGTTACTATATGTCCAATTTCCATGTATATTGGCTTTGGTTGTCATCATTTGGTTTGGTAGTCAATTGGTATGGCGATAGTTTGGATGGAACATTAGCTCGTGTACGCCAGTTGCAACGACCTAAGTATGGCTTCTTCATTGACCATTCGCTCGATGCCATTACCGTGTGCTTCATGTTCTTGGGCGGCGGTCTCTCGTCTATCTTCAAGATGGAAGTGGCTATGCTTATGCTTATCGGTTATTTGGTGCTTTCTATCTATACCTATATATGTACTATCATCAAGGACAAGTTCCTATTGACTTATGGTGGCGGCTTCGGACCTACTGAAATGCGTTTGGTCATTATCTTGCTCAACACTGTGGTGATGTACACTCCTTGGGTAAGCATCCGTTACAATGTACATGGTTATGAATTCGGTGTGTACGATATCGTAGGTTTCGTTATTGCAGTTATTCTGTTCTTGATGTGGTTGGTGCAGTTCTTGAAAGACCGTCGTGAGATGGCAGCTATCGACCCGTTGAAACCATACATACCAGAAGAAAACAAATAAAGCCAGTCGTTTTGATTATAAAATATCTCGAATTTGTATTAAGCCGTTTGTTTGGCACGGGTGTGGACACACTCGTGCTTTGGCTTTGTTCAGACTATATCTTCACTTCTTATTGGGGGAGCTATATTCTTTCGCCTATTATCTCGTTCGAGTTTGCGGTGATGAGTAACTTCCTCTGGTCCTATTTCTGGATCTGGAAAAGCCGTATCGTCAATAGAGGATGCCGTGCTTTCTGGAGCCGATTCTTTATCTTCAATTTATCCTCGGTAGCAGGCTTCTTGATCAAGATGCTATTCCTTCTCCTTTTCGAACGAATCTTCGGATGGGATGTGGTTTGGTGTAACTTGTCGGCATTGCTCATCTCCGGTCTGTTCAATTATTTCTTGACGGATGTATGGGTGTTCCGCAAGCCGAAGGAGCTTTCGGAAGAAACTCCAGAAGCATAAGCGTTAAAAGATGACAAAATTGCTTGTTGTGTACCAACTTATTTGTAATTTTGTCATGTTTTAGAGAAAGATTATGGTTAAAGCTGAGATTCAGAATATCAAACTCCGTTTTGGAATCATTGGGAATGCCGAAGGCTTGAACAGAGCCATCGACATTGCTATGCAGGTAGCTCCTACAGACTTGTCGGTATTGATTACGGGTGAGAGTGGGGTAGGTAAGGAAAGTTTTCCTCAGATAGTTCACTTGTTCAGTCGCCGTAAGCATGGAAAGTACATAGCGGTGAACTGTGGTGCCATCCCTGAAGGTACCATCGACTCGGAATTGTTTGGTCACGAGAAAGGAGCCTTTACAGGAGCCATCGGCGACCGTAACGGTTATTTTGCTGAGGCCAATGGAGGAACTATTTTCTTGGACGAGGTAGGGGAGCTCCCTCTGTCCACCCAAGCCCGCTTATTGCGTGTGCTCGAAAGCGGTGAATATATTAAGGTAGGTTCTTCTAAGGTGCAGAAAACCGATGTGCGCATTGTGGCTGCTACCAATGTGAATTTGACTCAGGCCATTGCCGAAGGCCGTTTCCGTGAAGACTTATACTACCGTTTGAATACCGTTCCTATCAAGATTCCGCCATTGCGCGAAAGAGGGAACGATATCGCTTTGCTTTTCCGCAAGTTTGCTTCTGATTTTGCCGAGAAATATCGCATGCCGGCTGTCCAGCTCACGGAAGATGCCCGCAATATGCTGGTTTCTTATCCATGGCCAGGTAATGTCCGTCAGTTGAAGAATATTACGGAGCAGATTTCGGTTATCGAGACTCATCGTGAAATCAATGCTGCCATCTTGCAGAACTATTTGCCGGCTCAGCAGATGGATAACCGATTACCGATGCTGTTTGGTGCCAAGGGAGGTGGAAACGGAAGGACTTTCGAAAGCGAAAGAGAAATCTTGTATCAGGTGTTGTTCGATATGCGTCGGGACATGACGGAACTGAAGAGTCTGGTCAACACCCTGATGGCTGAACGCGGAGAGCCGGGATATACTCCGACTTATCCGGCTACAACTTCGCCTACCATCAATATTTCTCCGGTGATACATACTCCGAGCACGCCTTTGTCGCATGCGGATGATGATATCCAGGATACGGAAGAATATGTGGAAGAAACGCTTTCGCTGGACGAGGTGGAAAAGGAAATGATTCGCAAGGCATTGGAGCGTCATCATGGCCGACGCAAGAATGCAGCCAAGGATTTGAAAATATCAGAACGTACACTCTATCGAAAAATTAAGGAATATGGTTTGGAATAAACAAAAGATAAAATGTTTGGGAACAATGGTGCTGATGGCGGTTATCATGACGGCTTGCTCCATCTCTTATCAGTTTAATGGTTCTTCCATCGACTATACCAAGGTGAAGTCCATTGCTATCGAGAGCTTCCCGAACCGCTCGGTGGGCTTCGTTTGGGGTCCGATGGAAAGCATGTTCAACACGGCTTTGCAGGATATCTATACCCAGCAGACTCGCTTGCAGATGGTGAAGCGTGGGGGTGACTTGACTCTTTCTGGTGAAATCACTAACTATGACGCTTACAACAAGGGTGTGGGTGCCGATGGTTATTCTACCATGGCCGAACTTCGTATGACGGTGCGTGTAACCTTTACCAACAATTCCAATCCGCAGGAAAACTTCGAAGCCAAGCAATTTTCTTCCAGCCGCGAATACGATGCAACTCAGCAGCTTGCGTCGGTGCAGGATGAATTGGTTAACCAGATGATCAAGGATATTGTTGATCAGATTTTCAATGCAACAGTAGCCAATTGGTAATGGTACAACAGCGGTTATACGAGTGGATCAAGCATCCCGAACTGTTGAATCGGGAGACATTGTACGAGCTTCGCACGTTGCTCGCTCACTATCCGTATTTTCAAACGGCCCGATTGTTGTATCTCAAGAACTTGTTCCTGCTTCACGACATCACTTTCGGCGAAGAACTTCGCAAGTCGGCCTTGTATTTGGCCAATAGGCGAGTGCTCTTCTCCTTGGTGGAAGGCGAACACTATACCTTGAAGGCATTGGAGAAACCAAAGGTGGTGGAAGAAGAACCGGGTGCAGACCGTACCCTTTCGCTCATAGATGCTTTCCTTTCTTCCTTGCCCGAAGAACCGGCAGCTCCCGGTATCATCACTTTGCCCGTTGAGGCGGCATCGGACTATACGGCCTATCTCATGCAGAAGCCGGAAGACTTGTCGAAGGAAGAAGACAGTCCGAAAATGAAGGGGCAGGAGTGGATAGACAACTTTTTGGAGAAGTCGGAAGAACAGCCTCTTATCCCTTCGGTGGTCGAAGAGGAAGAAGACGAAATTCCGGAGAAAATAGTGGAAGTTCAGGAGGATGAAAGCTATTTTACAGAGACTTTGGCCAAAATTTACGTAAAACAGCAAAGATATTCGAAGGCGCTTGAAATTATTACGAGATTAAATTTGAAATATCCCGAAAAAAACGCTTACTTTGCAGACCAAATTAGATTTTTGGAAAAATTGATTATTAACACTAAATCAAAATAGAGGAAAATGTATTTTTTATTGATTGGATTGATTATTATTGCCGCATTGCTTTTGTGCTTTGTGGTTATGATTCAGAACTCTAAGGGCGGTGGTTTGGCATCAAGCTTTGCGTCTTCAAACCAGATTATGGGTGTACGCAAGACTACAGACTTCATTGAAAAGGTAACTTGGAGTTTGGCTGGTTTTATCGTAGTAATCAGCGTAGCATGTGCATACGCACTTCCTTCTGTAAATGCTGAATCTTCAGTTATTATGGAACAGGCAGTGAAGGAAAGCGCTACTAACCCATTGAACGCACCTGCAGGTTTCGTAGCTCCTACTGCTACAGAAACTCCGGCTGAAGCTCCTGCTGCAGAAGAAGCACCAGCTCAGTAATCAGGACTCTTTTAAAGAAAAAGAATAAAAACGGTTCGTTTCCGGAAGGAAATGAACCGTTTTTGTTTTCAGCCTATTCATGTTTTTTCTATTTTTGTGGAAAATAAAAAAGAAACACTATGTTGAAATTGATATCATGGAATGTGAATGGCCTTCGTGCCTGTTGCGATAAAGGATTTAGAGAATCGTTTGAACGCTTGGATGCCGATTTCTTCTGCTTGCAGGAAACCAAGATGCAGGCCGGTCAGCTCGACCTTCAGTTCGAGGGCTACCAGTCGTATTGGAACTATGCTGAGAAGAAGGGTTACTCGGGAACCGCTATCTTTACCCGTCATCAGCCTCTATCTGTGGCCTATGGCATCGGTGTAGAAGAGCACGACCACGAAGGGCGTGTCATAACCCTGGAGATGGAGAATTTCTATCTGATAACCGTTTATGTGCCTAATTCGCAAGACGAGCTTCGCCGTTTGGCCTATCGTATGACATGGGAAGATGCTTTCCTTTCTTATTTGAAGAAGTTGGAAGAAAAGAAGCCGGTGGTGGTGTGTGGCGACTTGAATGTGGCGCATCAGGAAATCGACTTGAAGAATCCGAAGACCAACCGCAAGAATGCCGGCTTTACGGATGAGGAGCGTGCCAAGTTCACTACATGGCTGAATGCGGGCTTTACAGACACTTTCCGCTACTTTTATCCGGATCAGAAGGAAATCTACTCCTGGTGGTCTTATCGCTTCAAGGCGAGAGAAAAGAATGCAGGCTGGCGTATCGACTACTTCGTGACCTCCGCTTCGCTGAACGACAAGTTAGTCGATGCCAAGATTCATACCGATGTGTTTGGTTCCGACCATTGTCCGGTAGAGCTTACCTTGGATATCTAAAGTCTGATTTTGACTTGAATAAAAAAAGTTTGTAAAGTGCCTTCACAGGTTTCACCGATGCTTAACTTGTTCATACACAATGTCTCTGTGTGAACCTTGAGGCATTCACCTGCTTTCACAAGTTTCACCTCCATTTCTTGGAGTGCATGTATTTGCCTCGCCTTAGAAAAATAGGAGAGTATTGAGTGTGAAACTTGTGAAACCTTTGTGAAAGGGAAAGTTTCACATGGGGAGTCTGTAATTCAGTAAGTTATACTTCGGTGAAACTTGTGAAGCCTGTTTTCGTATTTATTCTGGAAATTCTGCCCATATTCGCTGGTTGGGAATATGCCGTGGCGAAAAATAAAAACGCCTTGATGTTTTGATCAAAACGTCAAGGCGTTTTAGTTGAAATGTATAGGCGTTTCTATTTAAAGAAACTATAAAACAAAAAAAACTCAGATAGTATCTTTCGATGTCTATCTGAGTTCTGTGGGCAAAGATGGATTCGAACCACCGAAGGCGTAAGCCAGCAGATTTACAGTCTGCCCCATTTGGCCACTCTGGTATTTGCCCATTCCGAAAAGTTTTTGTTTAAAAAATCAGATAGTCTCGGAAAACTATCTGATTTCTAAGAGCGGAAGACGGGGCTCAAACCCGCGACCCTCAGCTTGGAAGGCTAATGCTCTATCAACTGAGCTACTTCCGCAATTTTAGTGGGCAAAGATGGATTCGAACCACCGAAGGCGTAAGCCAGCAGATTTACAGTCTG